>LJCR01000434.1 GCA_001399705.1 Kouleothrix aurantiaca | reverse complement strand
GCGGCTGGAAGCCCGCCAGATTGACGCCATGATGGATGAGGCGCACTTTGGCCTGCAGTTCCGCCGGCATCACCTGATCGACATACGCAAGATTGGTGGCCGAGCAGGTGAGCATGGCGGTGGCGCGCGCGGTGCGCTCGTTCAGCAGGTGCGCCGGGATCTGCACAAGGTCGCGGGCGTGCGCGGTGAATGAAAACGAGATGCCGGTGCGCTGCTGGGCCAGCAGCGCAATCAGCGTCGGGTCGTGCGCGAAATGGGCGTGCAGGTGGCCGATTGGCCGGCCGGCGCGCGCCTCGCGCCGCAGCAGCGCGGCCAGGTACACCGCCATGTCGAAGCACTCGGCGCGGCTGGCGGATGTGTAGCCCTGATCGAGATCGGCGCGCTGCGCAACGTACGCGCGGGCGCGGGCATAGCGCGCAGGCGCGGCCCGCATGGCCGCCATGTGATCGGCCGCCAAGGCGACCCGGCCGCGCCCGCGCGCCTGCTCAAGGTAATCGACCGGCGCGCGCACCTGCCCCACCTGCGCCTGCACGATCGGCTCGTGCGGGTCGGTGATTGGGAAGAGGTGCAAGGCCACACCCTGCTGCTCAAGCGCCAGGATTTCATTCACAATGAACGTTTGCGACAGCCGTGGGTAGCTGCGGATGATATAACCGATACGCTGCATAGCACCAAAAGGCTGGGCGTTGCGCCGTGGCCAAATCACCGGGCGCAACACCCAGCACGCACAACCACACTACTTCCGCTCGGTATCGTTCATAATCATCGTGGCGAACTTGCTCGACAGCTTCTGGCGCGTGGCGTTGGGCAGCGAGCCGATGCCCTGGTCGAGCATCAGCTTGACCTGCTTGTGCTGCTCGTCGCCTTCGGGCCGGGGCCGCAAGCCGCGCACGCTGCACAGCTGCTTCATGATCTTCAGGCAGGTGTAGGCGTAGAAATAGACAAAGCGCTCGTTCGGCTCCCAGTCGGCCACGCGGGCGTAGGCGCGCAGAAACGCGCTTTGCAGCGTTGAGAACTGGTAGGGCGATTCTTTCACGCGGTAGGCCAGCAGGTGCAGGTTCGCGCAGAAGTGCGCCAGATCGAAGTTCGGGTCGCCCAGGCGCATCTCGTCGAAGTCGATCACCTTCAGGCCGCGGTCGACCAGAATGTGCCCGTAGTGAAAATCCTTGTGGATGGGCGAGCGCGTTTCAAAGGCCATCTCGCTGGCGTGATCCTGCAGGTGCTTGGCGATATGCATCGCCTCGTCGGCAAACTCGGGGTATTTGTGGCCCACCAGCACGGCCCAGGCCTGCACGTTCACCAGCTCGGTGGCAAGCCGGAAGTGCTTTTCGATCTTCAGGGGGTAGGTGTGCAGCGTTCCTAACCACTCGCCAGCCAGGTCCACATAGCGCAGCGCGTTTTCGGCACCAAACACATCGCCCAGCATCTCGCCTTCGGCCGGCACATACACCAGCATCGACATCTCGGGGATGCAGCCCAGCGCGCGCGGCACGCCCAGCAGCGGCGATTTTTTGAAACAATCGTCATGCAGCGATTGCATCGTCTGGCAGACGCGCTGGGCCTGGCTCAGCTCGGGGTAGAGCTTGCCGTAGACAATACACGTTTCGCCATACTCGGTGCCGCTGACCTCGTAGTGGATGAGGCCGCGATTGCCCTGCTTGTAGGCCAGCAGCTTGGCGTATGTCACTGCGGGCTGCTCGCCTGGCCGCGCCAGCGCCGCCAGCAGCGGCTCAAGCTGCGCCGTCATCTTGTCGCAGTCGAGCGCAACCTCAAGCACTGGCAGGCGCGTTTTGATAAACGCCGTGGGGTGCTTGTGCATGCTCGTCGAGGTCATCACATTGACGATGCCGGTTTCACGCATGTTGTCGGCGCTGGATGGCTTGTTGGCGTCGTTCTGATCGTCTGACATAGATTCCCGCTTCTCTGCTGGCGAGCCGACCGTAATCGGGCTCTGGCACGACTGCGGCAAAGGCTGCCGCTCCTGAGGCCGCTGCCACCATGTACTAAACGGGGCAGGCGGGCGCTTTTTATGCTAGTAGTTGCTAGTAGCGCCACTCTACCCGAAACGCACATGAAACAAAATGCAGCGGCGCCGGGCAGAGTGATCGGTTTTCGAACTATTGCCTAACTATACGCAAAGGACAGGCTTGCAACCTGTCCTCATGGGCCGTCTATTGGGTTAGCTAACGCTGCGCGCGATTGCGGGCCGGCCGCTGCCGGGCGCGAAACCTACTTCGGCGTCGAGCCGAAAGCCCACGCGCTGCACCGTGGTAATCAGCGGCGGCTCGTGCCCGGCGGTTTCGGCAGCGCTGCGCAGGTTGCGCCGCAGCTTGGCAATACAGGCATTCAGCGCGTCTTCGCAGGTTGCGTGATCATAGGGCTGGCCCCACACCGCCAGAAATGTGCCTTCGCGCGTGCACACCGTGCCAGGGTTGTGCGCCAGGTGCAACAGCAGCCCGTATTCGAGCGGGCTGAGCTGGAGCGACGCACCATACACCAGCACCGTGCGCGCGTCTTCGTCGATGAACAGCGGCGCGGGCAGCGGGCTCGATTGCATCACCAGGGTTTCTTCCGGGTCGGAAAAGCGCAGCGCGACATCATTCGAGCCAAGCCAGATCTCGTCGCTGGTGCGCAGCTGCGTGCCCTGCTCGATGCGCTTGCCATTGACAAAGGTGCCGTTGGCGCTGCCCGCGTCGAACAGCACATAGCGATCGTGCTGCAGTTCGATGCGGGCGTGCAGGCGCGAGATCACCGGCAGCGCGATCACCACGGCACACGAATCCGAACGACCAAGCGTCGTTACGTCCTGGTGCAGTTTGATGCGCTCCTCGCCGCCATCGGCGCGGCGGTACGTCAAAATTCCCGGCGTTGCACGAGCCATGCGGGTTCCCGATATGGTTTGGATCACAGGGTATAGGGGCATTGTATCACGCTTGAGAATGATTGACAACGGGTTCTCAGGTGGTAAAATAATCCCATCCATTTGTGATCCAAAAGCTGACTGTTTGTTGACCATGCCGTCTCGTTCCGCAAAAATTGACCGAAAATCATTGCGCCGAGACGAACAAAACACTGTTCTGCACCGTTTAATATATAGCACGTGTGGTGTCTTGCCCCGCAAATTAACTGCGACCCGGCACGACACAAGGGTGGAGAGGCGTCGTAGATGACAGAGCTGATCGATACGCGGCTGGGCCAATACCAACTCATTGATATTGTGCGCCGCGGCGGGATGTCGACGGTTTATAAAGGGTATCAGGAAGCGCTCGATCGCTTTGTCGCCGTGAAGGTTCTTTCGTCGCACCGCGACCCGCAGTTTGCGGCGCGCTTTAAACGCGAGGCACGCGCGATTGCGGCGCTGCAACACCACAATATTCTGCCGGTCTACGATTTCGGCGAGCAGGGCGATCTGCTTTACCTCGTGTTGCAGTATGTCGAGAACGGCACCACGCTGGCCGACATGCTGGGCCGGCCAATGCAGCCCGTCACCGCGCTGCGCCTGACCAGCCACGTGCTCGACGCGCTCGACTACGCGCACAAGCGCGGCGTGATTCACCGCGACATCAAGCCCGCCAATGTGCTGATGCCTTCGCCCAACTGGCCGACCCTGGCCGACTTCGGCATCGCCAAGCTGATGAACGACAACCAGCAGCGCCTGACGACGCTGGCCAACCAGATCATTGGCACCGCCGCCTACATGGCGCCCGAGCAGGCCACTGGCCGCCCGATCGACGCCCGCACCGACCTGTATGCCGCCGGCGTAGTGCTCTACGAGCTCGTCACCGGGCGCGTGCCCTTCGACGCCGATACACCCATGGCC
>LJCR01000433.1 GCA_001399705.1 Kouleothrix aurantiaca | reverse complement strand
CTGCCTGATGCTCAGCGGTCAGATGGGCCGACGCCTGTACGATCCCGCCGCGCCGTTCCCGCAGGGCCGCGCGCCCGACGACCAGCTCAACGCCGTGGATCATTTCTTTGCGAAGCTGCTGGGCCTGGCCGGCAGTATGCAAACCGCCGCCGGCCGTGCCGAGGGCGAGCGCCGCACGCAGTTTATGCGCCAGTTCCTCGAACAGCTCGCCAGCGAAGTCGCGCCGGGCGGGATGGATGGGCTGTAACGTTTTGGCCCGTGGCGGGACTATTCAGCGTAAGGAAGAAACCAGCGGCGCAGAAGCTTCGTAGTGCACAATATGGCGACCGCGCACCACAGAAAGAAGAGCAAAAAATGACTGATACATCAGCGATGCAGAACGGGCGCACCGAGGTAGCCACGCTGGGCGGCGGCTGTTTCTGGTGCCTTGAGGCTGTGTTCGACGAGCTGCGGGGCGTTTCCGAGGTTGAGTCGGGCTATGCCGGCGGGCAGGTGGCGAACCCGACCTACCGCCAGGTCTGCAACGGTACGACTGGCCACGCCGAGGTGGTGCAGATCACCTTTGACCCGCAGGCGGTTTCGTTTCGCCAGCTGCTGGAGGTGTTCTTCACCATCCACGACCCAACGACGCCCAACCGCCAGGGTGCGGATGTGGGCACGCAGTACCGCTCGGCGATTTTCTACCACTCGCCCGAGCAGAAGGCCGCCGCCGAGCAGGTGATTGCCCAGATCAACGAGGCGGGTATCTGGGATGGCCCGGTGGTGACGGAAGTGGCGCCCGCGCCGACTTTCTACCGCGCCGAGGATTACCACCAGGAATACTACGTGAACAACAGCAACCAGCCCTACTGCCGCGCGGTGGTAGCGCCCAAGGTTGCCAAGCTGCGCAAGTACTTCGTCGAGCAGCTCAAGAAGTAGCAGCCTGTGCAGGCGCAGGATCGAAACAGCCCCGTTCCATTGTGTGGAATGGGGCTGTTTCGATCATGCGAACGAAAACACTCGCCTGTGGTCAAAAGAATCAAGCCTCGACAAGGCTAACTGGCTCGGCGCTGTTGCTCACTGGCGCAAAGCGAACGCCTGTAAGCTGTTCGGATACATCCCAGAGCCGGGCGGCAACTGCGGCGTCGCGGGCCTGGGGTGGCACGTTCGCCAGGGTGGGGTGGCCGCGCGTTTCGCTGAACATGTCTGGCCCATAGTACGCGCCTGGTTTCGCCTGCGGTGATGTTGCCGCGTACAGTGCCGGCAGCGCGCCCTGCGCGGCTGGCTGGAACAGAAACCACAGCCAGCGGCGCGCTATGCCCGAGATGCTCTGCCGCCCTGGCGCGTTGGTCAGCAGGTCGGTGCGCGAGATGCCCGGATGCGCCGCGATGCTGGTTATTCCCCAGCCCGCCGCCGTGCTGCGCCGCTGCAGCTCGAAGGCGAAGAGCAGGCTCGCAAGCTTGGATTGCGCATACGCCGGCATGGGCTGGTAGCTGCGCTCGGCCTGCAGATCGTCGAAGTTGATGACGCCCTGGCGCGCGGCGATGCTGGAGAGGTTGATAACGCGTGGGGCGTTGCCTTTTTGCAGCAGCGGCAGCAGCTGCGCGGTTAGCGCAAAGTGGCCAAGGTAGTTTGTGCCAAACTGCAGCTCAAAGCCATCGGCGGTGGTTTGGCGCTGCGGTGGCGTCATCACGGCGGCGTTGTTGATCAGTACGTCCAGCTTCGCACGGCTGTTGCGCAGGCGCTCGGCACAAGCAGCGACAGAGTCCAGCCGCCCCAGGTCAACTTCCTCGAACTGGACGTGCGCATTCGGCACCGCAGCGCGAATCTGCTCGATCGCCGCCGCGCCTTTCGCCGGGTTGCGGCCAGCAATCGTTACATCGGCCCCGGCGCGGGCCAGCGCCAGCGCGTCTTGAAAGCCCAGGCCGCCCGTGCCGGTGACCACCACCGAGCGGCCGTTTTGCGCAGGAATATCAGATGTTGTCCAGCGAGCCATGCGTTGTCCTCTTTCGCAGTCAATGGTATACTAGATGCAGCTATTACTTGCACTTGGTGTTAAATATAATGCACTCAGTGCAATTTGTCAATGCGCGAGCGACTGCATGGGCGCCAAGGCCACTGAAATAACCGAAAGCTTGCGCGAGCGGAAACGCCGCGAAACGCAGCAGCACATTGCGGAAACAGGCCTGCGGCTGTTTCTTGCCAACGGCTACGAAAATACCACGCTGGATACCATCGCGGCGGAGGCCGGTATTTCGCGCCGGACCTTTTTTTCCTACTTCAAATCGAAAGAAGATGTCCTGTTTGTCTGGCAGAGCGAGGCCTGGAACGCCTTGTGGGCGGATGTGCTTGCCGTTTCACCAGATGAACACCCGCTGGATGCTGTGCGCGATGTTTTCGTTCGGCACCTTGCGCCCTATGCCAATGAGGAAATGCGGGTGATCGACCGGCTGCTGCGCTCCAGCGAGTCGCTGCGCGCGCGCAAGCAGGTTGCCTACGAGGAGTACGAGCAGGCTTTGTTTGCCACCCTGTGCGAAGTCTGGCGGCAGCCACAGCGGCGGCCGGTGCTGCGGATGGTGGCGATGGCGTGCATCGGCGTGGTGCGCCTGTCGCTGGATGCCTGGAACCAGCAGGGTGCGGCGAACAAGCCGCTGGCGGAGGTATTGCAGGAAGGGTTCGAAAGTCTGAAATCAGGCATTCAGGAGCGATAATCGCCCGAGCAGGCGTGATGATGTTGCGCAGCCCGCGGGCAAAAAAATCAGGCGTCAGCGGCGCGTTGAGAAGCACGCCGCTGACGCCTGACTGCTGACTCCTGTTTTACCGCTCGTCGCCCTCGCCGCGGATTTGCCCGCGCTCGAGCCGCGAAAACAGCTTCTCGATATTCGCGGCGGCAACGTCTTCCAGCGTCAGGCCGAGCTCGGTGCAGATCTGCGTCAGGTACCACAGCACATCGCCCAGCTCATACTTCAGCGCCTCGCGGTCGGCGTCGCCAATCGCGCCGCCCTTGTCGCGGAAGATCTTCTTGATCTTGCCCGCCACCTCGCCCGCCTCGTTCACCAGCCCGAGGGTTGGGTAGACAATCGGGTGGTTCACGTC
The DNA here is from genome assembly GCA_001399705.1 of Kouleothrix aurantiaca. Taxonomy (GTDB): domain Bacteria; phylum Chloroflexota; class Chloroflexia; order Chloroflexales; family Roseiflexaceae; genus Kouleothrix; species Kouleothrix aurantiaca. The sequence goes on along the minus strand of LJCR01000433.1, from coordinate 750 downwards.
GATCACGCCCCACGTCTTGCGCGACTCGCGCTGGTAGGTGCTGAACAATTCCATATCCATGCTGCTGTTCCTCGCTTCAACCTGCAGGCGTATGCGATACGCCCCGCCGGTAACCTGCAACCTGCCAACGTTCGAACCTGCAACCTGCAACTCGCTAACCCGCACCCTTCGATACGGCCTGCGGCCTACTCAGGGTGCAACTCGCCAACCTGCCAACGTTCGAACCTGCAACCTGCTAACGTTCGAACCTGCAACTCGCCAACCTGCAACCTACTTCGCCACCTCGGCCATGATACCAAGCAGGTGACCGTCGGGGTCGCGGAAAAAGGCCATCCACAGGGTATAGCTGCCCATGTCGGCAATTGCGTGCGGCGCATCGACGAAGGGCACGCCGCGCGCCTGGAGCTGCGCGTAGGCCGCCTGAATGTCGCTTACCGTGAAGTAAAGCGTCGCGCCGTTCGCCACCACCTCGCCCGCCTCGGGCGTGGAAATCATCAGCCGCACGCCCCCGCAGTCGAAAAAGGCCAGGTTCGGAAAGGCGAACAGAAAGGGCAGACCAACGGCGTCGCGATAGAATGCCACCGCCGCGTCGAGGTTGGCGACGGTCAGCGCGATCTGGCCGAGCGGCCCGAGCTTGATTGTTTCTTCGGACATAGTGCACGCTCCTTCTGCTTTGCGGATGCTTCGGCACGGCCCTTTGCCGCGCTATTGCAGTATATCCCCGCCCGGCGCGGCGCGCTTCTTCAAAAT
>LJCR01000432.1 GCA_001399705.1 Kouleothrix aurantiaca | reverse complement strand
AACCAAGACTACGACGCTAAGCTGGCGCAGGCGCGCCAGGAGGCGGCCGGTATTCTGGCGCAGGCGCAGGATCGCGCGAAGGTTCAGGAACAAGAGATCGTCACCCAGGCTCGCCAGGAAGCCGACCGGATCCGCGCCGAGGCGCGCAAGCTGGCCGAGCAAGAGCGCGAGCAGTTGCTGGGCGATCTGAAGAACCAGATGGCCGAACTGGTGACGGTCACGGCCTCGCGCGTGCTGGGCGAAGAGCTGAAGTCGAACCACGACAAGCTGATCGCCGAGTCGCTCGCTAGCCTGGGGCGGCAAAATTAGTTATGAGTTCTGGGTGCTGAGTTCTGAGTTGCTCTGGCTACTCACAATTCACAACTCACAACTCGAAACTCTTAACTGGAGGATTATGTGAGTACGTCCGAGGCTCAGGTTTTTGCCCGCGCACTCCACGACGCCTTGTTTGGCGGGGCGCTGCAGTCGCTCAAGGCCGCGTCGGCGAAGCTCGCCAACGTGCCAGCCGGCGACAGCGCCGCGCTTTCGCAGGCGCTGGCGAGCGCGCTCCCGGCCGATGCGCCGCGTGAAGTTCAGAACTTCCTGCAGGCGATGGCGCGCGAAGGCGTGCTGGATCGGCTGCCAAGCGTGGTGCAGGCCTTCGAGCAGTTCGGCCGAAGCGACACCCGCGCGCTGAGTGGGGACGTTGTGAGCGCCGTCGAGCTGAGCGACGAGCAGCGCACAACCATCCTGAACGATCTGCGCGGCCGCTATGGCCAGCAGCTTGATGTGCGCTTTAGCATCGACCCTTCTCTGATCGGCGGCTTGATTATTCGCGTCGGCGATCAGGTTCTCGATAATAGCCTGCGCGCCCGTCTCAGCGCCATCCAGCGCAATATGCTGTCGAGCTAGCGGAAGTTTTCTGTCGGCGGCATGCTGCCGACAACGACTGCCGATGGCGCGCAGCCGGCGGGGTTGGCGAATGGTGGCGGGTAGGTGCTCCCAAGTATGGGGAACGCTTGCCCGCCCATTTTGTATCACACTAAGCAGGAGGTGCCGGCGATGGCCGTTGCAACACAAGAACTATATCAGCGATTACTGAAAAGTATTCAAGAAGGCGTCGACCTGCGCCCGTCGATGGTCAACGTCGGTACCGTCGTTTCGGTTGGCGATGGTGTGGCGCGCATCGAAGGGCTTGAGCAGGCGATGGCGTCCGAGTTGCTCGAGTTCCCGGTCAAGGCCGGGCGCAGCGAGCCAGTCTATGGCATCGCGCTCAACCTTGAGCAGGATTCGGTCAGCGCGATCGTGCTGGGCGATTACCTGAGCATTGAAGAAGGCGATCAGGTCAACTCCACCGGCCGCATCATTTCGGTACCGGTTGGCCAGGAGCTGCTCGGCCGCGTGGTGAACGCGCTGGGCCAGGCCATCGACGGCAAAGGCCCGATCAGCAGCACGACCTATCGCCCGATCGAGCGCATCGCCCCGGGCGTGATCACGCGCAAGTCGGTCGATACGCCGGTGCAGACCGGTATCATCCCGATCGACGGCATGATCCCGATTGGCCGCGGCCAGCGCGAGCTGATCATCGGCGACCGCCAGACTGGCAAGACGGCCGTGGCGATCGACACGATTATCAACCAGAAGGGCAAGGGCCTGGCGTGCATCTATGTCGCTATCGGCCAGAAGCGCGCCCAGATCGCCCAGATCGTCGGTACGCTCGAAAAGTATGGCGCGATGGACTACACGATTGTGGTGGCCGCGTCGGCATCGGAGTCGGCGGCGCTGCAGTATATTGCGCCCTACTCAGGCTGCTCGATGGGCGAAGAAATTATGGAGAACGGCGTACAGATTGACGGCGAGCTGGTGCGCGACGCGCTGATCGTGTACGACGACCTGTCGAAACACGCCACCGCCTACCGCCAGGTTTCGCTGCTGCTGCGCCGCCCGCCTGGCCGCGAAGCCTACCCCGGCGACGTCTTCTACCTGCACTCGCGCCTGCTTGAGCGCGCCGCGCGCCTGAACGACGATAATGGCGGCGGCTCGCTCACCGCGCTGCCGATCATCGAGACGCAGGCGAACGACGTGTCGGCCTACATCCCGACGAACGTGATTTCGATCACCGACGGCCAGATCTTCCTTGAGTCGGACCTGTTCAACGCCGGTATTCGCCCGGCCCTGAACACCGGTGTGTCGGTGTCGCGCGTGGGCAGTGCGGCGCAAACCCGCGCCATGCGCTCGGTGGCCGACCGCCTCAAGCTCGATATGGCCCAGTTCCGCGATCTTGCGGCGTTTGCGCAGTTCGCATCCGACCTTGATGCGTCCACCAAGGCCCAGCTCGATCGCGGTATGCGCTTGCAGGAAGTCTTGAAGCAGCCGCAGTACCAGCCGCTCTCGGTCGATGATCAGGTGTCGATCTTGTATGCCGCCACCAACGGCTTCCTCGATGATGTGCCGGGAGCAGGGTTGGCCAGTGGAAGGCCGACTTCCTGCAGTTCCTGCACACCGCGCACCCCGAGGTTGGGAAGCAGATCTTCGAGAACCGGCTGGATCGCAAGTTCCCGTCGCCCGAGATCAAGACGGCGCTGGAAAACGCGATCAAAGAGTTCAAGCAGACGAGCAACTATTCCGAGTAAGCAGTCAGCAGTTGGCAGTAGGCACGCAATGCTGGTCTACTGCCAACTGTACACTGCCGACTGCTAACTGAGGGAAATATGCCAAGCACACGAGAAATTCGCCGTCGTATCCGCTCGGTCAAGAACATGACCCAGATCACGCGCGCGATGGAGATGGTTTCGGCGTCGAAGATGCGGCGCGCCCAGCGCAACGTGCTGGCCACCCGCCCTTACGCCGACCGGCTCTACGACGTGATGGGCGAGCTGACGTCGCGCGCGGTGGGCGGGCGCAAGGGCACGCTGCTCGAAGTCCGGCCGAGCGTGAAGAACGTTGCGATCATTCTGGTGACGCCCGACAAAGGCCTGACCGGCGCAATGATCACGAACGTCGTCCGGCGCGTCGGGCGCTTTGTGCTCGAGCAGCGCGAACTCGGGCGCCAGGTAGACGTGCTGGCGGTGGGCAAGAAGGGCCGTGACTTCCTGGTGCGCACCAACCAGAACCTGGTGGCCGAGGTGACCAAGCTGGGCGATTACCCCAAGCTGGTCGATACACTCGGCATTGCGACGACCGTCATCGGCGGCTTCCGCGAAGGCCGCTACGACGAAGTGTATGTGGTCTACAGCGAGTTTGTGAACACGCTGGTGCAGCGCCCTTCGGTCAAGCGGCTCTTGCCGGTTGAACCGCCGAACGAGGCGGCCGAAAAGCAGGTCGACTATACCTACGAGCCGAGCCAGGAAGAAGTGATGGATGAGCTACTGCCGCGCTTTGTCGAGGTGCAGCTCTACCAGTCCATTCTTGAGTCGATCGCCAGCGAGCACAGCGCGCGCATGGTCGCAATGCGTAACGCCACCGACAACGCCAAAGAGCTGACGCGCGACCTGACCCTGACCTATAACAAGACCCGGCAGGCCAATATTACCAAGGAAGTGTCCGAGATCGCATCGGGCGCAGCGGCACTGGCAGAATAAGTGATGAGTTATGAGTTCTGAGTTTTGAGTGCAGCAGGAACCCGGTTCAACTCAAAATTCAACATTCAGAACTTACAACTTCGACATGGAGGCCGAAATGGCTGGATCAACCGGAACGGTGACTGATATCATCGGGGTTGTGCTCAACGCCAAGTTCCCCGATGGTGAAACCCCCGAGATTTATAACGCAATTGAGATACCGCTCGACGACAAGGGCGGGCGCCTGGTGGCCGAAGTGCAGCAGCACCTTGGCAACGGCATGGTG
>LJCR01000431.1 GCA_001399705.1 Kouleothrix aurantiaca | reverse complement strand
CGCGCCCACCCGCGACTGGACCGACCGCGAAACGCTGCTGCCGAGCGCGTCGCGGCGCTCGTTCTGGCTCGACCGAGCGATCTGGGAAATCCCGACGTTTGAAAACGTGGAAACCTTTGTCGAGCGGCTGGTGCGCGCTGAGGTGCTGACGCACGATCCGCTTATCAGCGCGGCGTTCAGTATGGAGCCACCAACAATCCCCGAGCGCACGCTGCGGCATCGCTTTCTGCGCGCCACCGGGCAGACGCAAACGCACATCCGCCAGTTCGAGCGCGCCCGCCAGGCCGCCGATCTGCTCGCGCAGGGCGAAACCATCCCCGACGTGATGTTCCGGCTCGGCTACTACGACCAGCCGCACCTCACGCGCTCGCTCAAGCGCTTCATCGGCACCACTCCCGCGCAACACGTCGCTGAGACGTTCGCAGCGCGCTAGGTTTCACCACCGGCAAAAAAGACACGAGACGCGAGACAAGTAGACAGGGAGACGCTCGTGTCTTTTACATGCTTGTACATTATCTTGGCGACTCAGTTCTTGGTTCTCAGTTCTGTGGTTCTGCGGTTCTGTAGTTCTTGGTTCCGTGGTTCTGCGGTTCTTCGTCCCTTGCCGTTTCGTACAAGACATCGCGCGCGCAACGCGCTATGATAGGCAGGTAGCGATGAATAAGGAGCGTGTGGTGGCATCGAAAACATCTCGTCCAACCGGGGCCGAGCAGGTTGAAACATTTCTTGCGGCGCTCGATCATCCGCTCAAGCCGGTGATTGTGGCGCTGCGCGAAGTTATTTTGAGCGCCGATCCGAGCATCGCCGAGGGCATCAAGTGGAATGCGCCCAGCTTTTACACCACCGAGCACTTCGCGACGTTCCACCTCCGTGCCAAGGATGGCGTGAAAATCATGATGCACCTGGGCGCGAAGCCGCGCGACACCGCGCAGACTGGCATCGCGATCAACGACCCGGCGGGCCTGCTCCAATGGTTGGCAAAAGACCGCGCCTCGGCGACATTTCGCGACCTGAACGAGGTGGAAGCGCGGCGCGATACGTTTGTGGGTATCATTCGCCAGTGGATAAAGTACGTCTAAACCACCAAGGCACCAAGGTTGGAAGAGACAGCAAGACGAGCATGCCAGGTCGTGTCTCTCGTCTCGTGTCTCCTTGTCGTGTTTCTTTATGTCTTGGTGGCTTGGTGGTGCCTTACAACGGATGAGAGGCGATCATGCTACTCGAAAACAAAAATGCGATTATCTACGGCGGCTCGGGCGCGATTGGCCGCGGCGTCGCCAAAACGTTTGCCCGCGAAGGTGCGAAGGTCTTCCTGGTCGGGCGCACGCGCGCAACGCTGGAAAAGGCCGCGCAAGAGGTGATTGCGGCGGGCGGTTCCGCCGAAGTTGGCGTGGCCCTGCGGCGCGCCGAGCACGACGCCGAAGGGAAATAGGCGTCAGGAGTCAGCAATCAGCGGGTGTCGGGCAGAGATAGCGCCTGGCACCTGCTTTTTGTCTTTCGTTCCAGAAACCCACCGCACTCCTGTCTTCCGTCTCCTGAGCGCTGCCTCCTGAATACTGCGCGGCGTCGTGCTGGCAGTGTACAATGGCGCACCCGGCAATTGCCGGGAATGGGTACGATTTGCCCTCTTGTGCTTGGCGAACATGTGTGCTATGCTTGTCGGCGCCACCCAATTGCACATGCCCCAACACGCATCCACATATACAGCGAAGGAGAACGCTCCATGCGCCTGGTTCACGCGATTCCGGCCCTGCCTGTGCGCGATACTGCGCAGAGCGCTGTGTTCTACCGCGACAAGCTTGGCTGCGCGATCTGGCATGAAGATGCCGGCTTTGCGATCGTTGGGCGCGACGCGTTTGAGCTGCACCTGTGGCAGGCAAGCGACGAAGGCTGGAACGGGCGCGCAGGCCAGCCGGTGCAATCCGGCGCCGAGTCGTTTCTGGCCGGCACCGCCAGCTGCCGCGTCGAAGTCGATGGGGTGGATACCCTGCACGCCGAGCTGGAGCCGCGTGGCGTTCTGCACCCCAACGGCGCACTCGGCGACCGCGACTGGGGCACCCGCGAGTTTGCGGTGCTCGACCCCGACGGCAACCTGATCACCTTTTTCCAGCGCGTGGCCTCGCCCTCACGGATGGACGGCCCGATATCGCCGGAAGCGTTGTATGCCCAGCTGCTCGAAACCTGGAACCAGCGCGATGCTGCGTCCTATGGCGCGCTGTTTGCAGCGGATGGCAACGTGGTTGGGTTCGACGGCAGCCAGATCGACGGCAGCGCCGCGATTGCAGCGGAAATTGGGCGCATCTTTGCCAATCACCAGACGGCGCGCTACGTTGGCAAGGTGCGCGAAGTGCGCCTGATCGCGCCGGGCGTGGCGCTCCTTCGCGCGGTGGTGGGCATGGTGCCGCCCGGCCAGAACAGCATCAACCCGGCGGTCAACGCCATCCAGTCGCTGGTGGCCGTGCGCGATGCAGGCGCGTGGCGGGCCGCCCTGTTCCACAACACCCCGGCGCAGTTCCACGGCCGGCCCGAGCTGGCCGAGCAGCTGACCGAGGAATTGTCGGAAGAATTACTCAAAAAAGACAGCGAGACATGAGCCAGCGAGACACGAGAATGCGGTGACGATCTGAATTCACCTTGTCTCGTGTTTCGTGTCTCGTGTTTTCATCTTGTCATCGTGTCATCTTGTCAAACCTAGAAAGGGGAGCCGTATGAGTGGTGTTCGAGTTCTGGTTGGCACGCGCAAGGGCGCGTTTATCCTGACATCGGACGAAAAGCGCGAAGCGTGGGACGTGAGCGGCCCGCACTTCGGCGGCTGGGAGATCTACCATATCAAGGGATCGCCGGCCGACCCCAACCGGCTGTATGCCTCGCAGTCGGGCGGCTGGTTTGGCCAGCAGATTCAGCGCTCCGACGACGGCGGCAAAACCTGGGAGCCCGTCGGCAACGAGTTCAAGTATGATGGCGAGGCCGGCACGCACCAGTGGTACGACGGCACGCAGCACCCGTGGGAGTTCGCGCGCGTGTGGCACTTCGAGCCCTCGCCAACCGACCCCGACACGGTGTACGCCGGTGTCGAGGACGCGGCGCTGTTCCGCACCACCGACGGCGGCAAAAGCTGGCACGAAATGGCGGGCCTGCGCAAACACGGCACCGGCCCCTCGTGGCAGCCGGGCGCGGGCGGCATGTGCCTGCACACCATCGTGCTCGACCCGAGCAACCCCGATCGCATCTTTGTGGCGATTTCGGCGGCGGGCGCGTTCCGCAGCGACGATGGCGGCGAGACGTGGAAGCCGATCAACCACGGCTTGCACTCGAACTTCATGCCCGACCCCGATGCCGAAGTCGGCCACTGCGTGCACCGCATCGACATGCACCCCACGCGCCCGAATGTGCTGTTTATGCAGAAGCACTGGGACGTGATGCGCAGCGAGGATGGCGGCGACAACTGGCACGAGATCAGCGGCAACCTGCCGTCGGACTTTGGCTTCCCAATCGCGGTGCACGCCCACGAGCCGAACACCGTGTATGTCGTGCCGATCAAGAGCGACCCCGAGCACTACCCCCCCGAGGGCAAGCTGCGCGTCTACCGCAACCGCGGCGGCGCCGATGAGTGGGAAGCGCTGACCAACGGCCTGCCGCAGGAAGATTGCTACGTCAACGTGCTGCGCGAAGCAATGTCGATCGACAAGCTGCCCTCGTGCGGCATCTACTTCGGCACGACCGGCGGGCAGGTTTACTGCTCGGCCGACAGCGGCGACAGCTGGAAGGCGATTGTGCGCGACCTGCCGGCGGTGCTCTCGGTCGAAGTGCAGACGCTGCCATGATC
>LJCR01000430.1 GCA_001399705.1 Kouleothrix aurantiaca | reverse complement strand
GCATCTATGGCCTGCCGCTCAACGCCGACTTCTGGATCTTCGGCGCGCCGCACTTCCCCGGCGGGCTGGCGATCGAAGTCAAATGGCAGCAATCTACCGGCGGCGTCGACGAGAAATTCCCCTACCTCGTCCACAACATCACAGAATGCTACCCCTGCCCCGCGCTTGTAATCGCGGACGGCGGCGGGCAGCGCCCTGGCGCACTGCAGTGGATGCGCGATCAGGCCGGCGACAACCTGCTGGCCGTGTTTTCGCTGGCCGAATTCCTGGCATGGGCCAACCGCAACTTGTAGCCCTCCGTATCGCAGTATTCAGCCGCCAACACTCAGAAGTCAGCAGGTTTTTCGTTTTCTGAAACCTTCTTGGAACAGCAACGCACCTCAACCGAGCTGAAAACCGCCTGCCCGTATTCCTCATCCATATTCTCCGCTCTGGTTGCGCAAACCAGGCATCGCTGCTATAATCGCAGCCACCCAAAGCCTCAAAGCGGACGCCTTGTTGAAACACACTGACAGTGGCAGGTGCCGCCACGCGAGCACCCACCCTTTCTGTTGCTAAAGCAAGGCTACTGCCCGAGCAATGGGCCAGACTCCTAGCATGGCTTCACACAAGGAGGAAGATTCCAATGAAAAAGTCGCTAAGTGCGATGCTTCTGATGCTGGCGCTGGTCGTGCCAGTGTTGGCAGCCTGCGGTGGTGCCGCGACCGTAACCCCAACCGCCGCCCCTGCGCCAACCGCAGCTGCCGCGCCTACGGCTGCTCCGGCCGAGGCAACCGCCGCTCCTGCGCCGACCGCGATGGCTGAGCCGACCGCGATGGCTGAGCCGACCGCGATGGCCGAGCCGACAGCTGCCACCAGCGGCGGCACGGGTGCCAAGCTCAAGGTTGGCCTGGTCACCGACGTCGGCAAGGTCAACGACGGCACCTTCAACCAGTACGCCTACGAAGGCCTGCAGCGCGCCGGCAAAGAGCTGGGCGTTGAGGTTGCGTATGTCGAAACGCAGGCGCAGACCGACTACGACAAGAACCTTGAGCAGTTCGCCTCGCAGGGTTTCAACATGATTATCGGCGTGGGCTTCCTGATGGGTGATGCCGTGAAGGCCGCCGCCGAGAAGCACCCCGACATCAACTACGCGATTGTTGACTTCGCGTACGACCCCGTGATCAAGAACGTGCGCGGTCTGGTGTTCGCCGAGGACCAGGCGGCCTACCTGGCCGGCGTGCTGGCCGCCTCGCTGAGCAAGAGCAACAACATCGCCGTGGTCGGCGGCGTTGAGATCCCGCCGGTGCAGAAGTTCGTGCTTGGCTACGAAGCCGGCGCCAAGTCGGTCAAGCCCGACATCACCGTGCAGAAGGTCTACATCGACAGCTTCACCGACCGCGCGCGTGGTGGTGAGGCCGCCAAGAACTTCATCTCGCAGGGCGCGGATGTGATCTTCGGCGCGGGCGGCCAGACCGGCTCGGGCGGCATTCAGGCCGCCGCACAGGCTGGCACCTATGTGATCGGCGTCGACCAGGACGAGTACGTCACGACGTTCCAGGGCGGCAAGGCCCAGGGCGCCGACAAGATCGTTTCCAGCGCCACCAAGCGCGTCGACAACGCCGTGTTCCAGGTCATCAAGCTGGCCGTGGACGGCAAGTTCGAGGGCGGCACGGCGGTTGGCGATGCATCGAACGAGGGCGTGGGCCTGGCGCCGTTCCACGACGCCGACGCCGCCATCCCGGCCGATGTCAAGGCCAAGCTTGACACGACCCTGAAGGGTCTGGCCGATGGCTCGATCAAGACCAACGTAACCCTGCCGTAACGTAAGGTTGCCGTGTACAGGTTCCGGGCATGGGCCGGCGTTCTGCCGGCCTGCCGGGAACCTGTACTTGCTTAGGAGACGCCGATGCCTCCCGTCCTCGAAGTGCGCGATATCACCAAGCGCTTCCCCGGCGTTCTCGCGAACGACCACATCAGCTTCACGCTTGAGCCCGGCGAAATCCACGCTTTTCTAGGCGAAAATGGCGCTGGGAAATCGACGCTGATGAACATCCTCTACGGCCTGTACGACCCCGACGAAGGCCAGATTTTCATCAATGGCAAGCCCGCGACGATCACCGGCCCGAATGACGCGATCGGCCAGGGCCTTGGCATGGTGCACCAGCACTTCATGCTTGTGCCAACCCTCACCGTGGCCGAAAACGTTATGCTCGGCACCGAGATCACCAAGGGCCTGCTGCTCGACGAGCGCACCGCCAACGCGCGCATCCGCGAGCTTTCCACGCGCTATGGCCTGGAAGTGCCGCCCGACGCCATGATCGAAGATTTGCCGGTGGGCGTGCAGCAGCGCGTTGAAATCATCAAAGCGCTCTACCGCGGCGCCGACCTGCTCATCCTCGACGAGCCGACTGCCGTGCTGACGCCTCAGGAGGCCGATGACCTCTTCGACGTGATGCGCTCGCTCAAGGCGCAGGGCAAATCAATTATTTTCATCAGCCACAAGCTGAAAGAAGTGCTTGCGATTGCTGACCGCATCACCGTGCTGCGGCGCGGGCGCGTGGTTGGCAGCGCCGACCCGAAAACCGCCACCGAGAACGAGCTGGCGGCGATGATGGTTGGCCGCGCGGTGACGCTGACGGTCGACAAAGACGAAGCCAAGCCCGGCGCGGCCGTGCTTTCGATCAGCGACCTGGTTGTGCTCGACGACCGCCGCTCAATTGCCGTCGATCATCTCTCGCTGGAAGTGAAATCGGGCGAGGTGCTGGGCATTGCCGGCGTGCAGGGCAACGGCCAGACCGAGCTGGTGGAAGCGCTGACCGGCCTGCGCCCGGTTGTATCGGGCCATGTCGAGCTGCTGGGCAAAGATGTGACTGGCGCGGTGCCGCGCACGGTGCTGGAAGCCGGCGTGGCGCATATTCCTGAAGATCGCCACCGCCACGGCCTGGTGCTGAGCTACCCGATCGCCGACAATCTGGTGCTTTCATCGTACTATCACGAGCCATTTGCGCATGGCATTGTGACGGATGAAAACGCGATTGACGCCAACGCCGAGCGCTTGATCAAAGAGTTCGACGTGCGCACGCCCAGCATACGCACGCCGGCCTCGTCGCTCTCGGGCGGCAACCAGCAGAAAGTTGTGATTGGCCGCGAATTTTCGCGCCCGATCAAGCTGCTGATTGCGGCGCAGCCTACGCGCGGCCTCGATGTCGGCTCGATCGAATTTATTCACAGCAACATCATTCGCCAGCGCGACGAAGGCGCGGCCGTGCTGCTGGTTTCAGCCGAGCTGGACGAGATCCTGGCGCTTTCCGACCGCATCGCCGTGATGTTCAAAGGTAAGATCAACGCAATCGTATCGGCGGCTGAAGCCACGCGCGAAAGTGTCGGCCTGATGATGGCCGGCGTCGTTGCCGAGGATGCAGTGGCAGCCCCTGTGGAGGACGCGCATGTCAACCGCGCCTGAAAACGCCCCCAGCAATGCCGCCGCGCCGCCGCGCTTCACGATCAACTGGCGCAGCCTGTTCACCGAGCTGCTGGTGCCGCTGCTGGCGATCTTCACCGCGCTGGCGATCGGCGCGCTGATCATCCTGTCCACCGGCGCGAGTGTGGTTTCGGCCTACAATGGCCTGTTTTTCGGCGCGCTGGGCAGCCGCGTCGCGCTGGCGAACACGCTGGTTGAAGCCACGCCGTATATGTTCGCGGGCCGGGCGGTGGCGCTGGGCTTTAAGTGCGGGCTGTTCAACATCGGCGTCGAAGGGCAGCTCGGCATGGGCTCGATCGCGGCGGCAGTGGCGGGCTACGCGCTTAGCGGCCTGCCAATGATCATTCACCTGCCACTCGCCATCC
>LJCR01000043.1 GCA_001399705.1 Kouleothrix aurantiaca | reverse complement strand
GTGTAGCCAGTCGGGTCGTTGATATCCGCCCCGAGCGCGATCGCCGCGCGCTTGTTGACGGTGATTGTTGCTGCACCGCTGGCTTTCACGTTTGTGTCGGCGCGGTTGGTCGCGGTAAGCGTGGCCTGGTAGGCCCCGCCAAGCGCGTTCGCCGGCACCTGCACCGTTGCCGTCACCACGGCACTTGCGCCCGGCGCGAGATCAACCGACGGCGAAACCGGGCTGGTGATCGTCCAGCCGGGCGGCGGGCTCAGGCTCAGGTCGAAGGTGCCGCTCAGGTTGCCCGCGTTCTTCAGCGTGTAGGTCAGCGCCACGGTTGCGCCGGGGTCGGCGGCGGCCGGCGCGGCCACGCTGCTAAAGATCAGCGGCACCGCCGACGAGGTGATCGTCGTTGTGTCGGTGATCGTCGCGGAGACGTTCGGGTCGGCCACCGAGCGCGCCGTCACAAGCGCGTCGTAGTCGGGCGGGCTACTGATGCCGGCGGTGGGCGTCAGCACCAGTGTGACGATCGCCGAAGCGCTGGGCGCGAGGTTCGCCACCGTGGTCGGCAGGAGGCTGTAGGCCCAGCCATTTGGCGGCGTCACACTGATTGTGAAGCTGTCGGTGCCGTTGCCGGTGTTGGTCAGCTTGTGCTGGTAGGTCACCGGCACGCCCGGCGCGGTGGTTTTCGCATTCGAGCCGGGCGTCGGGTCGGGCACAAAGGTCAGCCCTGGCTGCGAGAGCACGTTCGTCCGGTCAACCTGCTGCTTCGTCACACCGCCAAGTGTGACGGTTGCGGTAGCTTCGTTGAAATCGCCGGCCTGCGCATTTGCCGGCACCGTCACTGTTACGCTAAAGGTGCAGGTGGCCTGCGGCGCGAGCGACTGCCCGGTGCAGGTGTTGCCGTTCAGCGCCGCCCAGGTGTTGGGCGCCTGGCTCAGCGCCACCGACACATTGCCCGTGCCCGTGCCGCTGTTGCGCACGGTGTGGACGTAGGTCGTGGTGGTGCCCGGCGTCACGGCGCGCGGCGGCTGCGGGTTGGCGGTGGTGATCTCAATCGCCGGCGCGGCGGCCACACACTGCGCAAGATTGCCCGTCGGGTTGATGAACTCCGACGTATTGCCTGCGCCGTCGGTCAGCGTGAAGATCAGGTAGTGCTTGCAGCCGGTGATATCGACGCTGAACGAGCCGTTGGCGGCCGGGCTCACACTGTTCAGGAAGGTTGGGCCTTCGTCGGCGGGCGGCGTATCGCTGGTGAAGACTTCAAGCACACAACCCGGCGCCGCGCAGCTGCTCACTGTGCCGCTGAGCGTAAAGCCGCTGGATGGGGGTGTAACGCTCACGCGCGCGTTCGCAATCGGCGCCTTGCCGCCGCCCGCAAGCGCGATGCCCTTGCCGCCGTTTGCCGACGTGATCGTGTGGCTGATGCGGTTGCCGGTTGCGCCGCTGCCATTCACCAGAATGCCATGCAGCGAGTTGTTGTGCAGATTGTTGCCTTCGGCCTCGGTGCTGCCACCGATGGTGTTGCTGGCGGCGTTGTTGATCAGAATGCCGATCTGGTTCAGGCGCAGCTCGTTGGCCTTGATCGTGTTGCTGGCGCTTTGAACTTCGATTCCGCTGCTGGTGTGGTTTTCGATCACATTGCCCGCGCCAACCGCGCCAATGGTGTTGCTGCTGCTGCCGGGCGTCAGCGCAATGCCAACCGCGCCATTCGCCTTGATCGTGTTGCCGGTGATGCTGTTCTGGGTCGGCGATTTCGGCGAGGCGCTGGTGTCGGGCGCGAAGTAGATGCCGCCGTTGGTATTGTTGGCGATGCGGTTGCTGCTGATGGTGTTGTTGAACGTGCCGCCAGTGAGCTGAATGCCGTAGCGCTGGTTCGGCACGGCGGCGTTGCCGCTTGCGTCGGTGCCGATGTAGTTGCCAGTGATGGTGTTTAGGCGCACCTGCTGCGAAGGATGCGATGCCGTCACAGTCGCTTCAATCAGCACGCCGTTATTTTTGTTGCCGCTGATGACGTTGTTCGGGCCGACCGTGAAGTTGTTCGCGCTGTTCGAGAAATAGATGCCGGTGTCGTTCGGCAGCGCGGCGGTGCCAGCGGCGTTCAGGCCGATCCAGTTGTTGCGGATCACAATATTGCTGGTGCCCGTGCCAAAGCCGATAGAGTCTTTCAGGCGAATGCCGGTGTTGGTGTTGCCCGAAATCAGGTTGCCGTCGCCGTTGGGCGTGGCCGGGTTGCCATTCGGCCCGCCAATGATCGTGCCGTTCGAGGTTGTGACCTGTACGCCACCGGCGGCGTTCGGCAGCGCGGCGGTGCCGGCGGCGTTGGTGCCGATCCGGTTGCCGATCACGCGGTTGCCGGTGATAAACGCCGACTGGCTGCCAACGTAGCCGCCAATATTCACGCCAAACACAGTATCCGAGCCGGCCGCGCCGTTGCCGCTGATCACATTGCCCGGCCCAACCTGCGTGTTGATCGAGTCGTCGCCGACGTACACGCCGCTGTTGCGGTTGCCCAGCGCGGCGGTGCCGGCGGCGTTCAGGCCGATTGTGTTGTTGCGAATGATGTTGGCGCTCTGGCGAATCGTTGCGTCGAAGCCCACCGACGTAAACAGATAAATGCCATAGCCGCTGTTGCTGGAAATAACATTCCCATCAATGATATTGCTGCTGGCACCGAACTGCACGCCAATGCCGCCGCCACTGTTGTTGGTGGTGCTGCCGCCGCCGGTGGCAGTGCCCAGGGCATTCGTGCCGATGTAGTTCGTGCTGATGGTATTGCCAGTCGCGGTCGTGCCATTCAGCCAGATGCCGAAGCCGCCCTGCGGTGTGGCAATAAAGCCATTGATGATCAGGCCCTTGATGGTGTTATTGGCCGAAGTGACGAGCAGGCCCTGGCGGCCCAGGGTACCGCCGCCGGTCAGCTCGATCTTGGGCTTGCCATCGCCGCCGAGCCCGTTGATCGTGATGCCGCCGCCGCTGATGGCGGGCAGCGCCGTGCCCTGCACGGTGATGCGCCAGGTGCCGCTTGCGGCCTGGTAGCCGGCGTCGCTGGTGGGGATGCTGAACTGGATCGTGCCCGGCGCGGCATTGGCGGCCTTGATCGCCTCGCGCAGCGAGCAGTTGGTGCCGGAAGCACAGGTCGTGTCGGTGTCGGCGGTTTTTGTGACAACGTACGGCCCGGCCGCCAGCACCGGCCCGGCGGCGGGCGCCACTGCGATCAGCAGCGCCAGCAGGCCAAGCAGGCAGAAACGGCGAAACGAAAGCGACACAGCGCCCTCCTTCTCGAAAATATGCCACTGCTTAGGCGGAGGAGCGAGGGCTTCCTGCGCCTCGCTCCTCCGCTGCCTGCAATGGGTGAAGACGTACGGTTGCCTAGTTCGTTGCGATCGGGATGTACTGCCGCGGCGCCATGGCGTTGGCATTGATCACAATACGGTTTTGCGCGGCCTGGCGAATACGCTGATCGAAGTCGAGCAGCAGCACCGTCACGGTTTCGGTGTTGCCGATGATCAGGTTCGGGTTGAGCGTCACTTCCATTGCGAAGCGTACGGTGTTCTCGCCCGGCGTATTGCCGACTGTGAACGAGTAGTTCGCGCCAAAACTGCCGCCATCCGTGCGCCGGAAGGTCACGTCGCTGCCGAGCGCGCCCGAACCTTCAAGCGAGAAGGTTGCCGGGCCGTTGCTGCGGTTCTCCACAATGTAGAAGAAGGTGGCCTTCTGGCCCGCGCCAGCCTCGCCGTCGATGTCACCATCGTGGAGCAGGAGCGCGCTGGGCGTCAGCTCGGCATGGGTCGTGTCGGTGAGCGTCTGGCTTTCGCCGGGGTCGCTCGGCACGATCAGGTCGATAAACGTCGTCTCGGTGGTGCCGGCCTGCGTGCCCGATGGCACGGTCACGCTCACCGTCAGGAACTTGGCGTTGTCGTCGCCCGGTGCCAGCGTGATCGTGTCGGTGCTGACCTCGGTGAGCCAGTTGCGCACGCTGCGGGTTTGCACCTGCACCGTCTGGGTGACATTGCCCTTGTTCACGAGTTTGTGTACGTAGCGCACAATATTGCTCGACGAGTCGGGCGCGCCAAAGCCTTCGCGCTCCAGCGGCGTCACCACCAGATCGAACTTCGGCAGGACGTTGGTCGTGTCGGTCACTGTGTCGGTGACAGTCACAAAGCGCGTCGAGCGCACCGTCAGCGCAGTCAGGTCGGGCGGCGGCCCGGCCAGCACGCGCGGGTCGTGGCCAAATGGCAGCGTCAGCGTCAGCGTGATGAGCTTGGTTTCGCCAGCCGCCAGCGAGAAGACATTGCCAAGCGCCGGCACGGTCTTGATCGGCCACTTGCGCGACGAAACCGCGCTCAGCTTCAGGTCGAGCAGATCAACGGTGCCGTTGTTCACCAGCTCGTGCGTGTACGTGACGACCTGGCCCGGGATGGCGTTCTGCGTGCTCGGGTTGGCATCCTGCAGGTCAATCGGGCCAATCTGCGTGTCCAGCCCGCTAAACTCCGAGGTGTTGCCATCCTTGTCGGTGGCGGTGAGCGCCAGCTGCGGCGGCAGGCTGCCCAGCGTAAACGTAAAGTAGCCGTTCGAGGTGATCTGCTGCGACACGAAATCGCGGCCCTGCCCGTCGAGCGCGGCCGGGTCGGTGGTAAAGAGCTGAATCGTACAGGGCAGCACACATGCGTCGCTGGTGCCGGTCTTGGTCACGCGGCCGGTCAGCTGGCCGTTCTGGTTCAGCCGAATGCCAACTGGTGGGTCGATGTCATGGTTGGCGTTGGTGCTGCTGCCGCCGGGCGCAGGCGCGTTGGGCGAAAGTGCGATGCCCTTGAGTGCATTATGTGAAATGTGGTTGTTCTGAATGGTAACCTGCTGCGCGCCGCCGTCGGCAAGCACGCCATTCTGCGTGTTCGGCAGGGCCACGTAGGCGTTGCTGCTGAATGCTACGCCGATATAATTCTGCTTGATCGACACCAGCTTGGCTTTGTTGCCGCTGACGTGGATGCCATTGCCTTTGTTGCCGGCAATGGTGTTGGCGCTGTCGGCACTGGTGCCAATCAGGATATCATGCGCGTCGTTGTTGATCAGAATGCCGTCGCCGTTGTTGCCTGCGGCGGTGGTGAAAGGGCCATTGCTGGCGGCGCGGCGCAGGCCGATCGTATTGCTGCTGATCGTCGCGCTGAACACGCCGCTGCCAGAGATTGTGATGCCCGGCCCGCCATTGCCCGCGATCTGGTTGCCCGCGCCGGCCACGCCGAGCTGCGTGTTGGTTGTGCCATCGCCCACCAGAATGCCGCCAAGCGTGTTGCTCAGCACGGCGGTCGCCAGCGGCGTCAGACCAATCCGGTTCGACGCGACAATATTGCCCGAGATGGCGGTGTAGCCCACGGTGCTGCGGCCAAACGCTACGCCATAGCCTTTATTGCCGGCAATCGTGTTGCCCTGCCCGGCAATACCGATCTGGTTGTTGCTGGCGTTGTCGCGCACGAACACGCCGCCCAGGTCGTTCGGGCGGGCGACCGTGCCGCCGGCATTTGTGCCAATATAGGTGTTGTAAATTTTGTTGCCAGTGCTGCTGTCGTCGGTGATCAGCACGCCATAGCCGCCGTTGCCGCTGATCAAAGAATTGGCGCCGGCGCTGCCAAACACGTTGTTGTTGCTTGCGCCGCTGGCGATCCGCACGCCACTGCCGCCATTGCCCTGATCCGTCGAGCCGATTTCATTCGTGCCAATATAGTTGCCAGCAACCGTGTTGTTGGTCGAGCCGTCGCCAGTTAGCTCAACGCCGTTGCCGGTGTTGCCCGAAACAACGTTGCGCTGGGAAGCGGTCATGCTGCCGATCTGGGTGCCGCTGCTGTCCACGACGGTAATGCCATTCAGGCTGTTTGGCATCGGCGTTGTGACGAAGCTGGCACCCAGGCCCAGACCAATGTAGTTGCCATAAATTTTGTTGTTTGGCGCATTTTGCAGGCGAATGCCATCGCCAGTGTTGCCGGCGATGACATTGCGCTCGCCCGGGTTGCTGCTCAGGCCAATCGTGTTGTCGTGCGCCTGGTTATCAATCTGGATGCCGGCATAGGTGTTTGGCTGGGTGCCGCCGCCGGGGAAATTGCCAATATAATTGCCATACACCTGATTATTGGCGCTGCTCGACCCATCAATACGAATGCCAATGCCAGCGGTATTTGAACCAGTAAAGCCAACAATAATCAAGTTCTGTACAATATTATTTGCTGAATTCAAGCGCAGCCCAACGCCACCGCCGCTCAGGCCCGAACCATCAATCACCATGCGTGGCGTGCCGACGGCATTATTATTCAAGCCATTAATGGTTGTTTCGCTGCCACTGACTGGGGGCAGCGCGCTGGCAGGTGTAATCGTCCAGCGCCCGGTACTGCCATTGTAGCCATAATTGGGATCAGTATCATCTTCTGGAATACCAAACGTAATTGCGCTGCTTACGCCATCGCTATTTGCTTTCAGAATTGCCTGGCGCAGCGTGCAGTCATCGGCGGTTTCTGTGTCGCAGACCGGGGTGGCACCAATTCCAGCATCGGTGGCCAGATCGACCACATAGGTAAGTGCTGCTGCGTGCGCCGTTGGCGGGCGCTGCGCGATCGCCATTGATGCGCATAACAGCGCAAGAATGAGCGACCACGCAAGCGTACGGCGTGAATGAATCATGAGGGCGCTCCTCTCCTAGGTGCAAAACGGCAATTAATAATACTATAGTGGGAACTACTGCCGCTTATTCTATCACACAGGGCAAGCGTTATGACTAGGAAAGAAGTACTGAAAGACTGTTGATGTGTAAAGTTTCACGAAGCGGGGAAATTACGATAGCGGATCGTAGAGTGGGCATACCTGCTCGTTGATTGCGCGTCGAGAGGGATCGACGCATGTTTGCGGGAGTTCGTTTGTGCTCGCTCCAACGAAGGACGAAAGATGAAGGACGAAAGGTTAGGCACCCGTCGTCAGTGGTCGGCCTGCCCTGAACTTGTCGCAGGGTTGGTCGTCGTAATCACCACCCCCTATTCCCCATCTCCCAAATCCCTGCGCTGAAAACACGCTAGGCGGCGGGGCGCGCCACGGCATACTGCTCGCTCATGCGGCGGGCATGGTCGGCCACTTCGTCGCGCAGCTGTGCCGGGGCCAGCACCTCAACATCCGCGCCCCAGCTCAGCACCCACGAGCGCACTTCGCGAATGCCGCCGACACGCATTTCAAGCTCGCAGCCACCGTTAGGCGTATCGTTCAGGCGCTGGCTGTGGTGCCACACGCTTTCGCGCACGCGCGGCGCGACCAGTGGTGAAAAGCGCAGGCGCACCTCAACTTCAACCTCGTTCATCACGCCCCAGGCCGCAGCCAGGTGCGCGTAAGGGTCGAAATCGTCGGGGATGGTGTAGGTGCTGCCAAGCAGCTCGGCGTCGGCCACGCGTTCGAGCTTGAAGGTGCGCAAGGCCCCGCGCAGATCGTCGTAGGCGATCACATACGAGGCTGGCTCGCTGCGCGACACTTCGAGGAAGTAGGGGCAGATCACGCGCTCGGTCAGCTCGCCGCTGGCGGCGCGGTAGCGAATAAGCACCTTGTGGCGGTCGGCCCAGGCGCGCGTCACTGCGTCGAGCACGCGCACATAGTCGGCGCGCAGCGGGCGCGCGCGAATGATCTCGGCGACGCGGCCCATGTGGCTGGAGATGGTGGTGTCGGGCAGGCCGGCGGCGAGCTTGTTCAGCGCCGAAACGACATTGGGGTTATGCTCGTCGCTGTGGTGGGCCAGCAGGCGCGCCGCAAAGAACAGCGCAACGGCCTCGTTCAGGTTAAGGCGAATGGTCGAGAGGTAGGACTCGCGGTCGATGCCGTAGCGCCCATCGTTCTGCCAGATCGGCGCGCCCATTTCTTCGAGCGCCTGCAGGTCGCGGTAGATCGTGCGCCGGTCGACTCCGCAGTATTCGGCCAGATCGGCCACGCGCAAGCCGCGCGGCGCGTTATACAGGCGGTGCTCGATACGCTGCAGGCGCGCGGCCTTGCTCTGGATGCGATCCACAGTCGATGTACGATGGACGGCTTCCGATCGTGCGCAAGCCGCCAATCGCCTCTGCTAGACGATGCCCGAAAACTTGAGCGCAACCATGGCCACAAACAGCAGCACCGTCCAGATCGCGATCCAGCGCAGGTCGCGGCGGGCTGCCGTGTAGTCGGCAGTGTAGTCGACCGGCTCAGGCGCGGGGCGGCTCAGCACGCGGCGCGCGGTGCGGGCCGGGCGGGCGGCAGGCATTGCCGGCGCTTCGAGTGTGCTCGTGGTGCCGGTGTATGAAGGCGTTTCAACACTCACGTCGGGGCGGGCCTGGGGGCGGGCCGCCTGGCGCCGGCGCTGTGAGCGGGTGTGCGGTGGCATTCGTCTATCCTCCAACGTGCGAAATAGTCGTGCTTGGCCGTTCGATGCGCGGCCACTGGAGCGTATTATACCATACCCTCCTGAGATGGCTTCATGAGCGTTTGGCCGTCCCCATCACATTTTCTCATTTTCTTCATAATAGATCCTAACAATTTCTGAATATTTGATTGCTATCGTAACAGTGTGCGCTTGGGGCGCAGGGGTTGCGAGTTGACGTTCGGCATGCGGTCGCAGCGTCACACGCGCAGGGGTTGCTCACAGCCGCCTGCTTGTATTGGCGCAAACGCATACGCCTGGCAAGTTGAGCCTGGCGCGGATGTCGAAAGAAAGGCATGAACTATGCGAGTGAGCACTCCATTGCCGCAAGCACGCGAACGCCTGCGGGCTCCGTGGCGCAGCCTGCGTCAGCGGCGCTGGCTGTGGGTTGCGCTTGGCCTGGCGCTTCTGGCCGCCGCGGGCGCCTGGTGGTATACCACGCGCCGCAGCACCGCAAGCACCACAACGTCGTTCGCGCGCGTGACGCAGGGCACCATGACGATTGGCGTGAGCGGCAGCGGCGCGGTGGCGGCGGCGCGCACGGTTGAGCTGCCCTTCCAGCAGGCCGGCACGATCACCTCGGTTGATGTGGCCGTTGGGCAGCAGGTGAGCGCCGGGCAGGCACTGGCGACGATCGATGCTGGCGATTTGCAGCTCGCGCTCGAGCAGGCGCAGGCCAATCTCAAGGCCGCACAGGCCAAGCTCGCCCAGACCAAGGATGGCACCACCACGCCGGCCGATATTGCGAATGCCAAGGCCGCGCTCGCCAGCGCCGAGGCGCAGCTTCAGCAGACCAAAACCGGTAGCGCCACCGCCGCCGATATCTCGAGCGCCAAGGCTGCGCTGGCGAGCGCGCAGGCCAAGCTCGACGCGCTGAAAAACCCCGACGCCGCCACGCTGCAAGCCGCCCAGTCGAAAGTTGACCAGGCGCAAACCAGCTTGCAGAGCACGCGCGACAGCGCCTCGCAGGCCAAAACGAACGCGCAGATCCAGCTGCAGAACGCGGTGAACTCGCTCACGCAGGCTCAGTCGAAATACTCGACAGCGCTGCAAAACTGGCAGTATGTCCAAAGCACTGGCAACGACCCGGTGCAGCCGACCAAGACCAACTCGCAGGGCAAGGCGGTGCCGAATAAGCTGAACGACGCCCAGGCTCGCCAGTACAGCGACACGTTTGTGCAGGCGCAATCGGCGCTCGATAGCGCGCAGAACAGCGTCCAGCAGGCCCAGGTTGCCTACGATGCCGCGCGCCAGAAAGAAGTTTCCGACATCGCCCAGGCCGAGGCCGCGCTGAACGATGCACAAGCGACCGTCGCCGCGCTGAAGAACCCCACCAGGAGCGACCTGACCCAGGCGCAGGCGGCGGTGACCCAGGCGCAGGCCAGCCTGACCAAGCTGACGCAGGGCGGCACCGCCGCCGACATCGCGCAGTCGCAGGCCGGCGTCACGCAGGCGCAATCGAACCTCGACAAGCTCACCGCGCCCGCCACCGACGCCGACGTGACCGCGGCCGAGGCC
>LJCR01000429.1 GCA_001399705.1 Kouleothrix aurantiaca | reverse complement strand
GATCTATGTTATCAGCTTTCTTGTCAATACCACGCTCATCCTGATCGTCGCCCCTGTGACGTTTATGATGATGACCTGGTTTGAGCGGCGGATTGTGGCGCGCATGCAGGACCGGCTGGGTCCGAACCGCGTCGGCCCGGCGGGCTTGCTGCAGGCAGTGGCCGATGGCGTGAAGATGTTCACCAAAGAAAACATTACGCCGCGCGCCGCCGACAAATGGGTGCACCTGATCGCCCCGATTGTCGCTACCGCACCAGTGATCTTCCTGTTTGCAGTGATCCCATGGGGCTACGGCCTCACACCGGTCGATATCAACGTCAGCGTGCTGTTTGTGGTCGCCATCTCGTCGATCTCGGCGGTGGGCCTGATGATGGGCGGCTGGGGCTCGAACAACAAGTTTGCGCTGCTGGGCGCGATGCGCGCAGTGGCCCAGATGGTCTCGTACGAAATTCCGGCGGTGATTGCGCTGCTGTCGATGGTGCTGTTCACGGGCACGATGAACCTGAACAACTACACCGACCTGCAGGGTGGCATTCCACTGCTTGGCAAGACACTGAGCGCCTATATACCCGACCTGGGTCTGGGCTGGTTTATTTTCACGCCGGTTGGCCTGGTGGGCTTTGCGATCTTCTTCATCTGCATCCTGTCCGAGGGCGAGCGCACGCCGTTCGACATCCCTGAAGCCGACTCTGAAATCGTCGCGGGCTATATGACAGAATACAGCGGCATGAAGTTCGCTGTGTTTTACATGGGCCAGTTCCTGTTCAACTACGCGCTCTCGGTCGTCGCCTCGATCATCTTTCTGGGCGGCTGGAACTTCCCGGGTGTGCCGCAATTGATCTTCTACGTGCCGGTTCTGGGCAGCATTGTGTCGGCGTTTGTGCTGGGCGCGAAAGCCTGGTTCCTGTTCTTCGTGATGGTCTGGCTGCGTGGCGCGTTTCCGCGCCTGCGCATGGACCAGCTCATGAACTTTGCCTGGAAATTCCTGCTGCCGCTGGCGCTGGTGAACATCCTGAGCGCCGCGCTGTGGCTGACGGTAATGCTATGGTGCAGTGGCGAGTGCACGCAAAGCCCGTGGGCGATTACGATTGGTGGCGTGAACCCGCTTGGCTGGCTTGGCACCGAGGCGTGGCTGCGGCAACTGGTGGCGCTGGTGATCACTGGCGCAATCAATGCTGGCGCGTTCTTCTGGCTCTTGAACGTGAACCGCCGGCCAGCAGGCGAAACGCCAGCTGAGCTGGCTCAGGACCAGGTGTTTGGCACAGCATCGCTCCCATAGCAAGCAAGCAAACCCTATACAATACACTGCCGAAATAGAAGTGTCGGAAGCAAGGATAGAACAATGAATATTCTGATCATGGTCATCTTCGTTGTGCTGTCAGCATTCACGCTGGCCGCCGGGGTGATGGTGGTGACCGTCAAGAATATTATTCACGCAGCGCTGTGGCTGATCGCCTCGTTTTTTACCGTTGCCGCGCTGTACCTGCTGATGGAAGCCGAATTTATCGCGATCGTGCAGGTGCTGGTGTATGTCGGCGCGATCTCGATCCTGGTGCTGTTCGCGATCATGTTGACGCGGCATGTCACTGGTGAAGGCGTGCGCCAGCTGTACGAGCGCTGGTGGATCGCCCTGATCGTCGCGGCGGCGCTGGCGCGCAATATCCTTGTGATTCTGGCGCTGTTTGCGGTGGCGCTGGCGCTGGCGCTGCTGTCGCGGGTGCCCTTTCGCACGCTGGCGACGCGCGTGTGGGTCAGCGCGCTTGTGTTCACTGGCGCAATCGCGCTGCCGGCGATCTTCATCACGCCCGGGCAGGTGCTGTATCGCCTGCCGCTGCTGGGCTGGCCAATCACGGCGCAGGGGCTGCGCAGCGCGGCTTACCTGATCGTGCGCGTCGAAACCTCGGCTACGCTGGCGATCCTGCTCATCCTGTGCACGCCATGGACGAATGTGCTCAAGGCGCTGCGCGTATTGCGCGTGCCGGTGGTGTTTGTGGTCATCCTCGGCATGACCTTTCGCTACATCTTTCTGCTGCTGCAAACCGCGCGCGACATGTTTGAATCGCGGCAGAGCCGCATGGTCGGCACGCTTGAGGCGGCCGAGCGGCGGCGCGTGGCGGCTTCGAGCGTGGGCGTGCTGCTCAGCAAGACGCTCAACCTGAGCAGCGACGTGTATATGGCCATGCAGTCGCGCGGTTTCCGTGGCGAAGTGTATACGCTCGACGAGTTCGCCATGCAGGGGCGCGACTGGCTGGCGCTGGCGCTCTTTCTGGCGCTGGCCGCGCTGGCCGCGTGGTTCGGCCGTTAATTCCGTAACAAGGCTGGAGGGTATGGCAGAGATTGTTTTCGACGTGCAGAACGTCGTGTATCGCTACAACGCTGAAGTAATGGCGCTCAAGGGCCTGTCGTTGCAGGTTGCGCGCGGCGAGCGCGTGGCCATCCTGGGCGCGAACGGCTCGGGCAAATCGACGCTGCTGCGCCTGCTGGATGGCCTGTACTTCCCCGATTCGGGCAGCATCAGCGCGTTTGGCGTGCCGCTGACCGAAGAAGCGCTGCAGGATGACGCGACGGCATTTGCGTTCCGCCGGCGCGTGGCGCTGGTCTTTCAGAACCCGGACGTGCAGCTGTTCAGCCCAACGGTTTTTGATGAAGTAGCGTTTGGGCCGCTGCAACTCCGCTGGCAGAAAGATGAAATCCGCCGCAAGGTGAACGAAACACTCGATCTGCTGGGGATCACGCACCTGAAAGATCGTTCGCCGCACCGGCTTTCGGGTGGCGAGAAGAAGCGCGTGGCGCTGGCGTCGGTGCTGGTGCTCGACCCCGAGGTGCTGCTGATGGACGAGCCAACCGCCGCGCTCGACCCGAAAAGCCAGAGCATGGTGGTCGATTTCCTGATCGGCTGGAGCGGCGGCGCGAAGACGGTCATTACCGCCACGCACGATCTCGACATCGTGAGCGAGATCGCCGACCGCTGCTTTGTGTTTCAGTCCGGCAATGTGCTGGCCGAGGGTACGCCCGATATTATTCTGAGCAACGAGCCGCTGCTGCAAAGCAGCAACCTCATCCACGCGCACCGCCACCTGCACGGCGACGAAATCCACGCGCATGCGCACTTCCACATGCGCCACGAGCACCCGCATTAGGGCGGGGAACTGGGGTGAAGAGGTGACAGGGTGAGCAGGTGAGTTTGCAAGTTGCAGGTTTGAATGTTGCATGTTGATGTGCTGTTCATTACCGGTCGTCGGTCTTGCAAACCTTCAACCTGCCAACCTGTAACTCAAATTCTCCGTGTCTCTGTGCCTCTGTGGTAAATTTTCGTTCGTCTCAGGGCAGCATGCCGCAGGCCTGAATGCCAATCAGCGCGATGATGTAGATGCGAATAATGCGCGCCAGAAACACGGCAGTGAAGAACAGCCAGAAGGGCAGGCCCAGCGCGCCCGCGGCGAGGCCAGCCACGTCGAAAGCGGGGTTGGGCGGCGCGCCAAACAGGAACAGCACGGCAAATGCGCGCCACGGATGGCGCATCTGCTGATGCACCCAGCGGTACAGCCAGCTATCCTGTACCAGGCCGCGTCCCGAGCGGCCAATAAAGAACGCCACTGATTCGCCAATTGCCGAGCCAAGCGCGCCCAGCGCGACGATCAGAGGCAGGTTCTGGCTTTGCGCCGCAATACATGCCACGATCGGGATGTAGGGCGTGGGCACAATTGTAGTGGCGTTGGCCAGCAGCGTCACCAGAAACACGCCAATGTAGCTGTAGTCGCGCAGTTGGGCCAGCCAGAAGCGCCCAGTTTCCCCGCGCAGCAGCACAAAGAAACCCAGGTTCAGCGCC
>LJCR01000428.1 GCA_001399705.1 Kouleothrix aurantiaca | reverse complement strand
TTACTGCCTCCTGCCCGCTACCGCTCCGTCATCGTGTCATCTTGTCACCCGCTCACCCGCGCTCAATCCGCCCGCCCGATCAGCACAAACGACGCCCAGTGGCGCGGTGCAGTGTAGAACTGCGTGTCGAGCAGGTGATCGGGCACGCGCGGCAGGTGTGCCAGCGCCTGCGCCAGCACCGGGTCGCCCGAGCGCCAGCTATCGAGTGTAGCCTGAAGCTCACGGCCCGTCAGGCTGCGCACCGCCACCTGCGCATCGCGCAGCGCAGCGGCGGGCGGCGCGCCGGCGACTATCCCCCGATAAAAGCGATCCATCACCAGCAGCGCCACCAGGTCGTCGGTTTCCCACAGCGCGCACACCACCGCCGGCGCGCCGGCGTACAAAAACGCGCGCTGCAAGCCCAGCAGCTCATCGCCGTGCCCAACCGGCGCCACGCGGCTGCGGCACGCGCTCAGCGTCACAAGGTCGGCGTTCAGATCCAGCTCGGCCAGCAGGCGGCGCGCGGTGAGCCGGTCGCCCTCGCCCAGGTACAGCGCCGAGTCCAGCGGCTCGTGCGGGTCATACTCGGCGTGCCCGGCGATATGCAGCCACTGCGCGTGCGGCCCAGCCATAATCAGGTTCGCGCTTTTGGGCGAAGGGCCAGCCCAGGCCGCGCCGCCAATCAGCCGCGCCACATGCCGCGCCTCGGCCTCGGCGTACTGAAGCGGCACACCACTATGCTGGCGCAGCGCGCCCGGCTGCGTGCTGGCCTGGTCATTGTTGTAGCCAAGCGCCAGGTGCGCGTAGGCACGCCGGCGCGGCCGGCTCAGGCAGCTTCGCAGCAAAATAGTAGCGGAAGGTGCCAGCGCCACCGCCGGGCCCTCGGCCGCGAGCAGCGGGGCGCCCGCCGCACTGTGGAGCGCCAGAAACGGCACATGGTGCAGCGGGCCATGCGGCACCAGGTAGAGCTGGCTGCACTGCCCGAGCAGGCGCGCGGCCGGCGCAAGGAGCTGGGCATACAGCTCGGGCAGCAGATCATCGCGTAGCAGCCGCGCCGTTGGGCCGGGCTCGCCAGGCTGCGGGCGCAGGGTATTCGGGTTGAGCGGCAGATCAAACACATCCAGCCGCTCGCGCGTGATCGCGAAGAGCAGCGTCTGCGGCACGAGCGTGAGCTGCTCGCGCAGGCGCGTGTTCTCGGGCGGCACGCGGTTCGCCAGGCTATCGCCGCGCGGCAGCACGCCAATCGTGAAATACTCGAGCAGCAGCGTGCCAGCCGGCAGCGCGGCCTGCACCTCGGCCAGCGTGACCGGGCGCTGCCTGACCTTTTGCAGCAGCGCGTCGTCGTTGCTCGGGCGCGTGCTGAGCAAATCAAGAAAGGCACGCGACCGCGCCCGTTCGACATAGCCAAACGCTTCGGCGCGGCTGTTCAGGCGCAGGCACAGGCGCACCATCGCTTCATACACATGCTGCACCGTGCCCAGCAATCCCAGCTTGATGTCTTCTGGCTTCACCGTGCCCAGCAGCCGCTCAATGCCCTCGATCGCCTGAACATAGGCGGTGTGCGCAGATTCCAGCCGGCCCTGCGCCTCGAACACATTGCCGCAGCGGTAGTGAATAAGCGCCAGCCGCTGGGCGTGCTGGTGATCTTTCGCCAGCGCGCGCGCGTGCCCGTAGGCCGCCAGCGCCTCGTCCCAGCGGCCCTGCGACTGGTAGAGCAGGCCGAGGTGCAGCCAGGTATCGAGCTGCATCGCCAGCTCGTAGGCGCCCGCGCCGTCGATGCGTTCGAGCGTGTGCATGTAGCTGGCTTCGCTGGCGGCCTCGTTGCCCAGAATATGCTGCAGAAAGCCGTTGTTCCAGTAGAGCATGCTCAGCCGCGCCTCAACGCCCAGCTCTTCGTAAAGCTGGATCGCCGCGCGGCAGTAGGCTTCGGCCTCGGGCCAGTGGCCCATGTGCAGCCCGTTGTTGCCAACCTCGTAGAGCGCGTGCGCCGCGCGGTAGCGGTTGGGGATGCTGCGCGCGATCGCCAGGCTGGCGCTGGCAAGGGCGTGCGCCCTCGGCAGGTCGCCCAGGTCGTTGTAGATCATCGAAAGCGCGATCGTGGCCTGCGCCTGGGCCACCGGCGCATCTGCCCGCCGGCCAGCGGCCAGCGCCTGCTCGTAGAACTCGCGCGCCTGCGCATACTCGCCCTGGTACCACCAGCGATGGCCCAGGGCTAAAGTAATATAGGCGCGCAGTGGCTCGCTCACCTCGGGCCGCGCGAGCAATGGCGCCAGGGTTCGCTCGCCTTCCTGGTAGCGCTGCGTGCGAATCGCCACATAGCCCTGGTAGTAGGTCAGGTGCGCCTGGAATTCGGGCTGGTGCGGGCCAAGCGCGCGCACCGCTTCGGCGCGCTGCGCAATCGCCTCCCAGTCCATATATTCGGCCAGCAGCAGCGCCAGCCGGGCCAGGTGGAGAAAGCAGATTTCTTCCAGCGCGGGCCGCTGGGCACTGCCAACAGCAGCTTCGGAAAGTCGCTGCACAAAGTGCTCGAAAAGTTGCGTTTGCAGCGTTAATTCAATGAGTGGTGTTTCAGAACGTAGCTTAAGCAAGTACAGCGTGCGCACACTCGGCTGCAGCTGGTACATCGGCGCATCGTCTGACACCGCCAGCACCAGATCGCTCGCCAGCAGCGCATCAGCCTCCGCACCAGCATCGCTTGCCAGCGCATCCAGCAGAGTTCGATCAAACCAGGATGTCAGCGCGCACAGATAGCGCAATCGCTGTTCCGGCAGCAGGGGTATCGTCACAGATACAGGCTTTCTGCTCTCCGCCGGCGGCTCGATGCAGGTGATCTGGCCGCCCATGTTGCGAAAATGTATGCACTGCGCAGGTATGAAAACAAGCAAAGGAGTGTGAGACGATGAGCGACACGCCGGGCCGAATGGTTTTCAACAGCTACACGCTGCCCGCCGACACCGCTGCCGGCTACTATGCCGACGATCAGGTCATTCAGCTGGATGCAGGCAGCGAGTTCCCCCGCAGCGAGCGCCAGCTGCGCGCAATTCGTGAACTGCGCCCTGCGCCGCCAGTCGCACGCGGCTCAGTGTTTGGCGAATCGCTGGAATGGGCGTATCGCGAGTACATTGTACATCGATTACTCAAATCCCATGACGCCGACATGCCGCTCGGCACCCGCCCGCCCCAGCCCATCAGCGCCGCCGCGCGCAAAGAGCAGCTCGCAGCGCTCCAGGTTGTCGAGCGCCCGCCCGAGCCCGGCGACCTGCGCCTGTGCCTGTTCAACGTGCTGGCCGCCACCGAGTGGTACCCCACGCCCGCCACGCTCGACATGCTGGCGTGGGCCTTTCGCCGCGCCTCCGATTTCCTGTACGACGCCACCGACGGGCGCATGGCCTTCGGGCAGGTCACGGTCGGCGGCCCCGAGCTGCTCGCCGCCGCCGACATCCAGATCATGGCCTCGAATCGCCTGAACCCGCGCACCTGGGTCAGCGGCCTGCACAACGAGCTGAAATACATGGCCATTCGCCTGGGCCGCGCGGCCTGGCACAAGAACAACCGCGTCAGCATCCCCTGGGACGAGCCGGAAGCCTACCGCACCCTCGTGCACGAGTGGAGCCACTACGCGCTGGAGCTGCCCGACGAGTACCTAGAAGCGCACCACGTCTTTCTGCCCAGCGCCGTGACCAGCGCCAGCGCCAGCGCTGATCGGCTGGAGCGCGGGCCATACACGCTGGTGGTGCCGGGCATCAGCCTGGCCACCGAGTCGATCATGGGCACGCTGGAAGGCACCTCGGAGCTGGTGCCGCAGTATAGCGGCAGCACCGAGCGGCGGCTCAAGAACGGGTGGCGCATCATCCGCG
>LJCR01000427.1 GCA_001399705.1 Kouleothrix aurantiaca | reverse complement strand
GCCGTGCACCCAGACGATCAACGGCGCGGGCTGGCCTTCTTCATAACCCACCGGCAGAACAAGCTGGCCAGTGATCGGCCAGCCATCGGCGGCATGCCAGCTCAGGCGGCGAGTTTCGCCCAGCGCGTCGCCGGCGAGCTGCGGGTGGAAATCGGTGACGCGCCGCCATTCGAGCGCGTCGCCAGCGACCCGCCCGACCCAGGCATCGGCCGGATGGGTAGCGTCGTCGCGCAGCACCGCAAAAACGTCCGCGTCGCGTGCGCGGAACTGCCCGCCATAGTGCTCGTGCAGGCCCACCGCTGCGCGCCAGCGCGTGATGCGCGTGCCCGCCGCCACGTCGATCAGGCCCAGCGCGGCCTCGCCTTCTTCAAACGCCAGAAAGTCGATCTGCGTGTTGTCGGGCCGCCATTGCAGCGCCCACACGCTGCCGCAGTAGCCAGATGTGAGGTTGCGCGGCGGCTGATTCGGGTCGCGTAAATCGAGCAGCAGCACATCGCCGCCGTTGATGCCCCGGTCGCTCAGGATGCATTCGAGAAAGACCAGCCAGCACCCGTCGGGCGAAACACGCGGGAAAGCAAACTGCTTCTCGGGCACGCTGTAGATTGTTTCGGGCGTGCCGCCACCCGGCCCGACACGCGCCAGCTTCGCGGTGAACCAGGCCCACTCATACGGCTCGTCGCCAACCAGCAGCGCAAAGCCGCCGTCGGGCAGCCAGCAGAACTCCCACACCTGCGCGTCGCCGGTCATCTGCCGCGCCGCGCCGCTCGCCACATCCATCGTCCACACGCGCCGCCAGCGGTGGAATAGCTCAACCTCAATTGCGTCGTCGCCGCGCGCTACCCGCGCCTGCGTGGCTTCCGGCTCGGGGTCGCGCATCAGAAAGGCGAGCTGCGTGCCGTCGGGCGACCATTCCAGCTCCTCGATCGCGCCCGGCAAACTGGTGAGCTGGCGCGGGTCGCCGCCGCCCCGCCCCAGCAGAAAAACCTGCGGCTTGCCGTCTTGGAGCCGGTCGGAAAGAAACGCGATCTGCGTGCCATCGGGCGACCAGCGCGGCGTCGTGTCGGTGCGCGGGCCGCCGCTCACAGGCCGCGCGGGCGCGCTGCCGTCGGCGGGCGCAAGCCAGATCTGGCTGGTGGGCTTGCTGGTGCCGCTGGTGAAATACTGGCCGGCCACCAGTGCCACCAGCGCGCCATCCGGGCTGATCTGGGCATCTTCCACGCGCGTAAACGCGGCCATTGCTTCGGGGGATATTGGAGACAGTGGCGTACTCATCGGCGAGCCTTTCTGCTGTGGAAAGAAAGCGTGGAGAGACCGAACCACCAAGGCACCAAGTACAAAAAGAACCTAACCACGAAGACACGAAGGCACGAAGTATAGAATTTGAACATATACGCATTATTCACTACAAAGCCAAAAATATAGTTCGTGGTGCGTAGCTGTAGCGGTGAACATCGTATATCCGCCTACATTCTGCCTTTGCGCATTGTACTCATTTCTTGCATATTGCCAATGAGCGCAAAAGATTGAGCCGCAAGGGCGCACAGATTAACGAATGAGATGGTCAAAACTCAGTGTCCTCTGTGCTCTCTGTGGATTACGTATTCCAAACATCAACAAAGAAGGCACGAAGCTTGAGTCCTTACCTCAAAATCTTCGTGCCTTTGTGTCTTCGTGGTGAGTGCTGTTGCAGAGCGCGTGCCAGGGCCGTACGTGAAGTATTTAAGAAGAATTTAAGGTTCGCGCGCGCCGATTTAACACGCCCCAATCGAGAAACCGCTACACTGCCCGCAGGAAGAATGCAACAAGGAAGATCGTATGTCGAACATTCAACCGCGCCACGTTAGCCCGCTCGCCCGCGCCGTGCGAAAATTTTCGGTTTCGGGCTTTGTGGTGGCGAGCTTTGCTGCCTATGCGCTTCATGAACATTTTGGCGCGCCAGCGCAGAGCGCGATAGCCACGCCACTGCCGCTGGCCGCCACCCAGCAGCCCGCGCCAACCCACAGCGCGGCCACATTACCCACCAGCGCGCCACCGCGCCCCACTGCCGCCCCAGCTACCGCCCAGGCCAGCGTTCCAACCGCACCGCCACCGCCGCCAACCAATGCGCCAGCGCCAACCGCTGCGCCAGTTGCGCAGGGCCTGTACCGCGATGGCTCATATAGCGGGCCGGTCACCGACGCCTACTATGGCAACATGCAGGTGCAGGCGGTGATCCAGTCGGGCAAGCTGGCCGACGTGCAGATCCTTGAGTTCCCGAACGACCGCCGCACCTCCGTCCGCATCAACAATGTCGCGCTGCCCTACCTGGTGAACGAAGCCATTCAGGCGCAAAGCGCGAACATCGACGCGATCTCGGGCGCCACGCTCAGCAGCGAAGCCTTTGCGCAGTCGCTCCAGTCGGCGCTGAATGCCGCCAGGAGCACAGGCAGCCTGTGAGGCAAACGCGCATCCAGATGGGCATGCCGGTGACGGTGGAAATCGCCGACGCTGGCGCGAGCGAAGAACTGCTGAACATCGCGTTCGACTATTTCGAGTATGTGGATGCGACGTTTAGCACCTACAAGCCCGAAAGCGAGATCAGCCGGCTCAACCGGGGCGAGATCGCGCTTGCCGAGGCCAGCGACGACATGCGCGCGATCTTCGGGCTGGCCGAGCAGACGCGCCAGGATACCGGCGGCTACTTCAACATCAGCCGCAATGGCAGCTACGACCCTTCGGGCATTGTGAAGGGCTGGGCAATCGACCAGGCCGCCGAGCGGCTGCGCGAGCGCGGTTGCGCGAACTTTTATGTCGATGCCGGCGGCGACATTCAGCTGGCGGGAAACAACAGCGCCGGCAAGCTCTGGCAGATCGGCATTCGCAACCCGTTCAATATCAATGAAATCGTGAAAGTGCTGGCGCTGACCGACTGTGGCGTCGCTACCTCGGGCACGTCGATCCGCGGCCAGCACATCTATAACCCGCTGCACCCCGGCCAGCCGCTCACCGAGATCGTCAGCCTGACGGTGATCGGCCCCGACATCTACGAAGCCGATCGTTTCGCTACAGCGGCTTTCGCCATGGGCCGCGCGGGCATCCTGTTCATCGAACAGCTCGACGGCTTTGAAGGCTACCAGATCGACGCGCGCGGCCAGGCCACCGCGACCAGCGGCTTTATGAGGTATACCACCCATGATGCGATTGATTGACCACCTGCTGAACCGGCTGACCATGTACCGCCTGGCGCTGTACTACCTGGTTTTCCTACTTGCCGTGGCGGTGATGTTTTCGTGGGCGGGCGTGCTGCCCTACGACCCCTATGCGCTCGTGTTCACCGTAGGCGTGGCGCTGGCCGCCTGTGGCATCACCAACGCGATTTTTGCGCGCACCTACGGCGTGCCGGCCAACTCCGAATCGTCCTACATCACCGCACTGATCCTCGCGCTGATCATCACGCCAATCGGGTCGAGCCAGGATATCTGGTTTGTGGCATGGGCAGGCGTGCTGGCGATGGCCTCGAAGTATATTCTGGCGCTGCGCCACAAGCACCTGTTCAACCCGGTCGCAATCGCCGTCGCAATTACCTACCTGGCGCTCAATCAGTCGGCAAGCTGGTGGGTGGGAACGCCCGTCATGCTGCCGTTTGTGCTGCTGGGCGGCTTGCTGCTGGTGCGCCGTATTCGCCGCTTCGGCCTGGTGCTGAGCTTCATGGCGGCTGCGCTGGTCGCCGTGGTGCTGTTGTCGGTCGCGAGCCGCCAGAATCTTGCTGCCGCGCTTCAGCAAACCGTGCTCTACTCGCCACTGTTCTTCTTTGCATTCATCATCCTGACCGAGCCACTGACCGCGCCGCCGACGCGCCGCCT
>LJCR01000425.1 GCA_001399705.1 Kouleothrix aurantiaca | reverse complement strand
GTCGTAGCCCGCCTCGCGGAGGAGCGCCACCACCCGCAGGCGGCGCATCTGCGCCTCGTCGTACAGGCGGTAGCGGCTGCTGCGGTCGCGCACAGGTTGCAACAAGCCTTGCTGCTCCCAGAAATGCACTGCAGACACGCGCACGCCTGCTTCCTGCGCCGCTTCGCCCACGCGCAGCCGCCGGGCATGGCGCGAGTGCGCGGATGGAGACTGAGCGGCGAGGGTGCCGAGCGCGGCCAGCGTCCGTTCGAGCTGCTGACGCTGCCCCGCAAGCCCGGCGTGGTGCTCATCGATCAGCGCCAGCGCGGCGGCGAACTGGCCCCGTTGCATCGCCTGCATCACGTCGCGGGCACGCTTCACGCCATACGCCGCGACGAGTTTCTGCGCGGTGAGCAGGGCGACGAGATGCTGGCGGGTGTACTGGCGGTAGCCGTTCGCGGCGCGCTCGGCGGGCGGGATCAGGCCATCCGCTTCGTAGTTGCGCACCTGCTGCACGCCAACCTGCGCAGCCTTCGCGAGATCGCTTGTACGAAATGTTCGGGAAACTGTCATGTAAAACCCTCAATTGCAATGAGAGGGTTTATACCACAGATTGCGCTTCCCTGTCACGAATAGGTATGCGTTTGCGTTCAAAACTCCCAACACTTGCGTTCGTGTTGTAGAGTAAACGGGCTGGCCAGCAAGAAGCAAGATAGTCGTTTACGAAAGAAGGAGTGAGCCACAGAGAACACCGAGTGCACCGAGCGAAAACGCGATCTCCGTGCCCTCAATGCGCTCTGTGGCCAAGTAAAATATGGGAGGAACAGTGAATCAATCAGAAGTTATCGACTACATCACCACCGAGTTCGATGGCGTCACAACCACCGTCGCCGACGAGAATCTCTTCTTTTTCTACGACCCGGCGCAGATGTTCCCGTTCGCCACGCTGATGGTCAACGACGCGAATGATGAGTTTTCCGATCTCAATCGGCCCGGCGTGTACCGCCTGAACATCGGCGTCGACAAGGAGACATTTGTGACGCTGGTTGGCGACGGCGCGGGCGAATACGACTACACCGCGTTCGACACGATCATGCCGCACCCGGTCTACGGGCGGCAGCGCTGGATCAGCATCCTGAACCCAAGCGATACGACGTTCGCGGAGAAAATCCACCCGCTGCTCGCCGACGCCTACGCCCGCGACGTGCGCAAGCATACGAAGTAGCCGGGATCTTTACCACGAAGACACGAAGGTAGGAAGAAGTTTTGAAACTATCCACAGATGACACAGATGCCACAGATTATCCGTTTTTGTCATCTGCGTAATCTGCGTAATCTGCGGATTAATAAACCTACTATCCCTTCGTGTCTTCGTGCCTTCGTGGTTTCGGTCTCTGGTCTCATCCTGTTAACGAACAATTGTGCTATGATTTAACGACTCCCCGAAAGCCACCGCGAGCAAAGGAGCGAACCTTTGGATCAGGAATATATCGAGATTCGCGGCGCGCGCGAGAACAACCTCAAGGATGTGTCGCTGCGCATTCCCAAGCGCAAAATCACGATCTTCACCGGCGTCTCGGGTTCAGGAAAATCATCAATTGTGTTCGACACGATCGCCACCGAGGCGCAGCGCCTGCTGAACGAAAACTTCAGCACGTTCATCCGCAACTTCCTGCCGCGCTTTTCGCAACCCGAGGCCGACGCGATCGAAAATCTGAGCATGGCCGTGGTGGTCGATCAGAAGCGCATGGGCGGCGGCTCGCACTCGACCATGGGCACGATCACCGACATCTACTCGCTGCTGCGGCTGCTGTATTCGCGCATCGGCGAGCCACACGTTGGCTTTTCCAACGCCTTTTCGTTCAACGACCCGCAGGGCATGTGCCCGGAGTGCAACGGCCTGGGCCAGAAGATGGGCGTGCGCTCCGACGACTTTCTGGACTTGGACAAGTCGCTGAACGAGGGCGCGGTGCAGGCGCCAATCTTCTCGTCGTGGGAAAAAGACAGCTACCCAGCCTCAGGCTTTTTCGACAACGACAAGAAGCTGCGCGACTACAGCGACGAGGAAATGGAGCTGTTGCTGCACGGCAAAGACCTGAAGTACAAGCTGCAGATTGGCAGCAACGAGATGAATGCCAGTTACGTCGGCGTGATCGAGCGCTTCAACCGTTCGTACATCAAGCGCGACATCAAGACACTCTCCGAGCGCACGCAGAAGGCCGTCGCGCCATATCTGACCCTGCAGCCCTGCCCACTCTGTCATGGCGCGCGGCTGAGCCAGGCGGCGCTGAACAGCAAAATCAACGGGCGCAACATCGCCGAGCTGGCCTCGATGGAAGTTGGCGATCTGATCGGCGTGGTCAGGCAGATCGAGGGGCCAGTTGCCGCGCCGATGGTCGCCACGCTGACGGAGCGGCTGGGGCACCTCGTCGACATCGGGCTGGAATACCTGAGCCTGAACCGCGAAACCGACACACTTTCCGGCGGCGAATCGCAGCGCGTCAAGATCGTCAAGCACCTCAGCAGCAGCCTGGTCGACGTGATGTACATCTTCGACGAGCCGAGCGTCGGCCTGCACCCGCGCGACGTTCACCGTATGAACGAGCTGTTGCAGAAACTGCGCGACAAAGGCAACACGGTGATTGTGGTCGAGCACGACCCCGACGTGATCAAAGTCGCTGATCACGTGGTCGATGTTGGCCCATTGGCCGGGCGCGATGGCGGCAACATCGTGTACGAGGGCAGCTTCGCGGGCTTGCTGAAGGCCGATACGCTGACCGGCCAGCACATGCAGGAATCGGTGCCGATCAAGGCGGCGGTGCGCAAGCCAAAGGGCGCGCTGCGCATCAAGAACGCGAAAACCAACAACTTGCAGAACGTCAGTGTGGACATTCCAACCGGCGTGCTGACGGTGATCACCGGCGTGGCTGGCTCGGGCAAATCGTCGCTGATCAACGAAGAGTTCTTGCGCCAGCACCCCGACGCCGTGGTGATCGACCAGTCGGCGGTCGGCACCTCGACGCGCTCAAACCCCGCGACCTACACCGGCATCATGGACGACGTGCGCAAGGCGTTCGCGAACGCGAACAAGGTCAGCGCGTCGCTGTTCAGCTTCAACTCCAAAGGCGCGTGCGAAAACTGCCAGGGCCTGGGCGTGATCTACGCCGACCTGGGCTTCCTCAGCGGCGTCAAGACGCCCTGCGAGATCTGCGGCGGCAAGCGCTTCAAGGACGAGGTGCTGGCCTACACCTACAACGGCAAGACAATCACCGATGTGCTGGAGATGTCGGTGCAGCAGGCGCTCCGGTTCTTCGAAATCAAGGAAATCGTGAAGCGGCTCCAGGCGCTCAGCGACGTCGGGCTGGATTATCTGTCGCTCGGCCAGCCGCTTTCTACGCTCTCCGGCGGCGAGTGCCAGCGCATCAAGCTCGCCAGCGAACTGCACAAAAAGGGCAGCGTGTATGTGATGGACGAGCCGACGACCGGCCTGCACATGTCGGACATCGGCCATCTGCTGGAAGTCATGAACCGGCTGGTCGACGCGGGCAACAGTGTGATTGTGATCGAGCACAACCTGCACGTGATCAAAAACGCCGACTGGATCGTCGACATGGGGCCAGAGGGCGGCAGCAAGGGCGGGCGCGTGATGTTCGAAGGCACGCCAACCGATCTGCTTGATGCCAAGGACTCGCTGACCGGCGCGTACCTGCGCGGGGCGTGATAATGCACCACTGAGGCACAGAGAGCACAGAGGAATAAAAAGTGGTAAAGAAAACCACGGAGGCACGAAGACACGGAGAATAAAATATTAGATCTCCGTGCCTCTGTGTCTCTGTGGTAAAAAATTAAGGCTCAAGAATGACGATTAT
>LJCR01000426.1 GCA_001399705.1 Kouleothrix aurantiaca | reverse complement strand
CACCGGGTGACGTCGCAGCGCCAGTACGATCCGCTCGACCCGAACGCGCCGGTCTCGACAATGCGGCCGGCGCCGCAGGACAGCAGCTCCAGGCAGCACGCGCCGCCGCGGCCTCCTCGCGCCGTCGTCAGCTCCTGGAACAGCGCGAAGACGTCGTCGAGCGGCGTCTCTGCTGGTGCCGGCCTGCCGGCCGCGGTCACGACGGCCGCGCCGAGAACCTGGACGCCGCCGGGGATGCTGGGCCAGGCCAGCAGCTCAGTGCGCCGCCTGTCGACGGCCCAGGAGTCCCAGGAGCGAGCCCGGCTGACCGCGCCGCTGCCGTCGGCGCGCAGTTCGAGTTGAATAACGAAATTGCATCGCCGCGGCAGTGTCCGCGCATACGCGCGGAACAGCGCGAATAGTTGGTCAAACATCGATCTCGCTCTCTCTGCTATGCGGCACCTCCAGCGCGCCAGCGACCTGCGCGACGGCGTCGGCGAGGCTCTGCCAGCCGACAACCATCTGAAACCACACATATCCGCCGTCGTGCGCCCCGCTGCGGACGATCCCACCCCAGCCGCTCGGCAGCAGCTCCAGCCGCAGCGGCGTGCCTGCCTCCAGCCTCTCGCCGGCGGCATACTCCTGGAACATCCCGAAGATGTCGTCCAGGTCGGTGAGCGGTGCCGCCGCGGGAATGCTCGACCAGGACAGCCTGACGAGCCGGGCATCTCGCTCAAAGTCGAAGGTTTCGTAGACAACTTCCCCGCTGCCGTCGCTCGCCAGCGAGAGCATGTAGGCTTCGTCGCCGGCGGCGTAGGCGCAAAAGCAGGCCCAGAGTGTTTCAAGCATGGCGTGTCATCCGCTGATGCCGGCGGCGGCGTCTTGATAAAAGCCATCCTGATCGGCGGCGATCACCTGGATACCCGCCGCGAAGCAATCCCAGCTCAGCAGTTCGGTGCGTGTGGGCCGCGGCCCCTCGTGCATGCGCACCACCGCGGCGCCGGCGCCACTATCGCGCAACTCCAGGTAGATGTGCGGGTTTGCCTCCAGGCCTGGGCGCGCCACCAATTCCTGGAACAACAGAAACAGATCCTCGGCGGCGTGGCCAGGCGTGGCCTGGGTTGAGGCGCCAATCGCGCGGAGTTTGTCGATCCCCGCCGGGATGGAGGACCAGGCCACCTGAGTGCGGCCGCCGTCCAGCTCGGCCCAGCCACTTCCGTCAGTGGCGAGGAGCAGCCGCGGGCTTTCGGGATCGGCGGCGCGCAGCGCATAGACGCGAAATAGGAGCCAGAGCAGGTCGAGCATGTCGATGTTGTTCGGAAACGTTCGGTTATGCTGCTCGTTCCAAATGTGTCGGGTGGAACTGAGTGGCGTGCTTAAAACAGCCCGGCCAGATGCAGACCCAAGACGATGACGGCGATTGCGATCAAAATACCGCCGACCAGCGGCGATGTTGGACTACTTGACCCGAATTTCAATGAAATTCCTTACTACTTGCCAGGCCCGCGCCCGATCCGTCCGCCGGCCACTGCGGCGAGTGCTGCCGCAAGCTCGCCGGCGCTGAGCGCGATAGCGCCCCATGTGCTCGTGTAGCGACAGCGCTGGCCGTCGTCCTGTGTCGTGATACCCGCCGGCTCCTCGCCGGCGGCGAGCGCGCGCCACTCCTGGAGCGTCGCCGGCAGCGACCCGGTCAGGCGCCCGCCCGTGATGGCGCGCACAAAGGCCAGACCTTGCTCACCCTGCTCGGCGAAGAGGTCTGCGAACGAGACCGTGATCAGCTCGCCGTCGCTGAGCACCAGGGGGTACGTGAACCCGATCTCCTCGCCCAGGCGCCCGATCTCGATCGCGCGCTCCAGCTCGGCGCAGGTTATGCGCACGGTGTCGTCGCCCAGGCTGATGACCAGGAGGCCGTCGCGCTCCCCAACCCGATCGCCGTGCTCCAGTACGGCTGCGCGCTCGGTCGCAAACACCTCGGTCGCGATGGCTGTTTGGACCATCTCCAGCTCTGAGACAAGCGCCAGCACACTGCCGCACTCGCTGCCGTTCTCGATGTCTCTGAGCATCACGCTGTTACAGGCGTAACGGCGCGCGCCCATACTGGTGGCGCCCGCAAGCAGAACTCGCCCTGTACCAAGCAGCACGGCGCCGCCGTACCAGTCGATAGTCGCAGTCTCACGCCAGTGCGGACGGCAACTTGTCGATGAAGCGTCGGTCACGTCTTTCCCTTGACAAACGTATCATAATCTGATACGATGTTATCACATTCGTGTGAAGATGTCAACTCACAATTTACCAGCAATGTCAAAAAATCAATCCTGCCGGGTCGCCTCGACAACCGCACCAGCCTGTCCAAGCACACTTCTGGCGCAGTGCGCCGCATCGCCGTGGCGCTGATCCCGCAGAACGTTGCTGAATGACTGAAATGACAACGACCTATGCCGATCATCCATTCCGCTCATATCTTCTCTGACCGCGCGCGCCAGATCGCGATACTGGCCTGCGCGCAGCACAGTAACCTCGTGAGGATCGCCAACGGCGCGGTCGCCGCGCCTCCGTCGAGCGACGGCGACGTCGCGCTGATCACGGCCGCCGCGTCGGTTGAGGTGGCGCTTGGCACACCGCCGCGGGCGCGAGTGCCCGCGGCGCTGGCTCTGCGCTATCTGGCCTGGCTCGCCGGGGAGACAGACGAGCGCTCGGGCGACGCGATCCTCAAGCTGGCCGCGCGGAGTTGGTACCAGCTCCGGCGCGAGGGCCGCAGCGACGCGCTCGGGCTCGCGCTTTTTGCGCGGATGCTCTGCCATGCGCTTCATTTGGCCTTCGACCCGGCGTGCTGCTGCTTCCCCGACAGCGCGCTCGCGCCTGACATCGCGCCGGCGGCGGCGATCGCGCCGGACACCGAGCGGGATCTTGGCCCGGATGTGTTGCGCTTCAACGTCTACTGGAAGCACGCGTTCGCGGCGCGGCTGGACACGTTCGAGGCGGCGCTGACTTTTCTGGACGGCCTGGGCCAGACGGTCGGGCAGTCAGATGGCGGCGGGCGACGACGCGTAAACACTCCTCTGCGCCAGGAGGCCCGCGCATGACCTATGGTTACGGCCATATCGCGACGTGCGAGGGAGATAGGCCCTGGTCCGAGCTACACCGCGCGCGTATCACCCTGCTCGCGCCGGATCGCTTTTTCGTCGGGCGCGCCTCGGCCAGCGTGTTCACCATCACGGGCATGGACAGCACGGCCCCGGTTGGAAGCTGCGGCGCGCGCCAGATCCGGCTAAGCCCGCTGCTGTATTGCCGGCTGGCCAGCCGCCTGGCCCCGCGCGGGCCGTTCATGCTGCACACCTGCGGCACACCGCTCTGGCGGAGCGAGACCGGGATGGTGTTTACGGCCACCCTGGAGCCGCATACGGCGTGTCCCCGGTGCGGCAAGGCGGTGGCGTCCGCCGAGCTGGCGCCGCTGCCGGCGGGCCCGGCCGTGGTTGAGGTGGTCGGGACGCTGCATGTGCCGGTCGCGTGCCTGGAGCGGCGCGACGCGCTCCAGATCACCCAGGTTTCTATTGTCGCGGTCGCGCTCCAGCACTCACGTTTCGAGATTTCGACCGATGCCGCCGCGGCGCTCGTCGAGGCGCTGGGCACGCTGCGCGTGGTCGCTGAGATACGGCAGGTGTGGGCGAAACCCGCACCCGCAGGGGAGTAAACCATGTCGGTTTGGGGATTTGGTATGTCGCAGGAGTGGCGGCGGATCGTCGCCCCGGTCGTCGCGGAGGGCTGGACCGAGCCGCGCAAGACCCGCATCACGCTGGTTCTGCCGTCGGCGCTGTCGATCGAGTGGAGCGGCCCCCGGCTGTACCGGGTGCCCGGTCAGGCGGAGCTGG
>LJCR01000424.1 GCA_001399705.1 Kouleothrix aurantiaca | reverse complement strand
CCATAGGGATTATTGGAAGCGGGGTAGTACCAGCCGCCCTGCCCTTCCAGCACCGACGCCTGCCACATGCCGTCGCCGGGGTGCTCAAAATCGTCGTAGAAGGTGTCCTTGCTGGTCTGGCCCGGCGCGCACACCGGCGCTTCTTCCACCGGCGCGGCCGGCGGCGTGAGGTTCATTTCGGTGGCGAGCACTGCCTTCTGTACCTGCTGGCAGTCGCTGCTGTTGATGCCATACGCGCCGCTGGCCGCCAATGAGGCGCAGGCCGCCGGCAGGGCGTTCGACAGATCTTCGTAGTCGCTGCCCGAGGTCAGAAAGGCCGACTGCACGGCATAGTAGATCGCGCCGACTTTGCTCGCGCCCAGGCCGCGAATGCTGTAGCCATTGAAATTGTCGCCGTCGGTCATGAGGTAGGCGGCCTTGTTGTTCACGCCGCTGTTGGTGTGCACGCCGCCGCGATCCTGAGCATCGCCAGTGTAATAGAAGCTGGTCATACGGTCGGGGTTTTGGAATGCGCCGGGGTCGCGCATGTCGCGAATCGCGCCGATTGAGGGTGGCAAGTCTTCGCCCATCAGCCAGCGCGCATTGTTCGAGTCGTTGCCCGCGCCATCGGACTGGTCGATCAACTCGCCAAACACATCCGACATCGACTCATTGATCGCGCCGGACTGGTAGTAGTAGTACAGGTGCGAAGTGAACTCGGTGATCGCGTGCGACAGCTCGTGCCCCACCACGTCGTCGGCCGAGGCAAAACCGTCGCCGTAGGTCATCTGGTGGCCGTCCCAGTTGGCGTTCTGGAATGGGCAGTTTTGTGCATCCGGGCAGTACTTCACCAGCGAAATCAGGGTCATGCCCTTGCCGTCGAGACTGTCGCGCCGGAAGTGCTGGTAGTAGTAGTCGTAGGTCATGCCGGCGTAGTCGTAGGCCAGGTCGACATCGTCGTTGCCAGTGGGGCCCTGCCCCTCGACGCGCACATAATCGGCGGGCGTGCAATTGTTATCCTGGTTGCCGTCGGGGTCGATTGTGTTGTGGTCGTTGCAGACCACGCGCTTTTTCGCGTCGGCGATCTGGTTGAAGTGCAGCGCCAGCGCGCCACTCTGCGCGTCGATCAGCACCAGCTCGCGGATGGGCTCGCCAGCCGCGCGCGCGCCGGGGGTTACCTCGGTGCGCCACACCAGCCGCGACACGCGCGTGCCGGGGCCGCCCAGCAAGGCCGGGTTGAAGATCCACAGGCGCGGCGCGCTGGCCTGAAAGTCGGCCGCTGGCAGTTTGTACGCTTTGCCAATGGCAGCCAGCGCGCCGTTCGCGGCCGCATCAGCCGTGATGCGCGGCACAACGCTCAGGTTCAGGTCGGGCAGGGCCTCGCCACTGGCCGAAACCACGGCGCGTCGCGCATCGGACTGGACGATCAGCTCGCCGCCCATCACCGGCACGCCCTGGTAGTGTTGCTGGAAGCGCACAAAATTGCGGCCCGGCAGCGCTTCCTGCTGCATCAACTGAAGCTCCTGGGCCGGCGCGCGAATGCCGAACAGCGGGCCGTAGCTCGTGAGAAACGCGCGCGCCGCCTGCTCGGGGCTGGGCGCGAGCAGGCTCGGCGCGGCGGCAAGCGGGTGCGTGGCCGGCAGCTCCAGAAAGCGCACTTTGCCAGTTTCGGCGTGGCGGAACACCGTTGGCGCGGAACCACTTGCGCTCGCCAGCTGCGCCAGCAAGGCGGCATCATCATCGCCGGGGTTGGCGGGCGCGGCCTGCACGGTTGCAATCATCAGGCTGCCCAGCAGCGCAAAACACAGAAACAAGGCCGTCCACTTGGGCAGAAACATAGAATCATCCTCTCAGCGGGCAAAACACAACAGCGACGTTCGAACCGCATCCCCTCCTTTTGCAACAACGCAACGGGTTAACGTTATTTGCACAGCCGGGGATACGACCGCCGATCATAACGAGGGGAAAATGGGAAAACTGCTACACCGCGCAGGAGCATAGCACGCGCCCGCGCGCGCAGCATCAGCAGCAGGGACGAGCGCGAATCCGCCGTGGGAATGAGACGCGGCACACAAGCGCGCGACATGCGCTACAATAGCCACGCCACTCGCTATCCATACTATTCGCAGCGCCACCGCCACACAGATCGAGGTGGAACAATGGTGTTTAACTGGTTTGGACTGGTTCAGCTGATCGTGCTCTGGATCCTGGTGGTCGTTGCCGCCGTGTGGGTGCTCGACTGGCTGTTCCCGCCGCTGCGCCGCGACGAAAGCGAGCTGCCGGCCACGCCGCGCCAGCCGCTGCGCACCCCCATACGCATCGCCGAGCCGGCGCGGCCACCGCTGCTTGCTCAGCCGCGCGCAAACCAGGCCGCCTGGCGCGCCAACTTGCGCATCATCGGCGCGCTGCTGATCATCTGGGCGGCGGTGTCGTTTGTGCCAGCGATCTTTGCGCAGCAGCTCAACCAGATCCAGATCTTCACCGGCTTTCCGCTGGCCTACTACATGGGCGCGCAAGGCTCGCTGGTCGTGTTTCTTGGGCTGATCACCGCCTACGCCTGGCGCGCGGCCCGCCTGGAGCGGCGCCTCACCCCCGCTCTGCGCCTGCCCGACGGCACGCGCGCCGGCCGCGCCGCCACGCGCCGCCTGGGCCTGATCTACATCTGCTTCACCGTCGGCTTCATCCTCTTCGCGCTGCTCATGGGCGTGCTCGAACAGCGCTACAATTTGCCCGCCAACGTCAGTGGCTGGGCGCTGATGATTGTCATGATCGGCCTGTACGCGGTGATTGGCGTGGCCAGCCGCACCAGCAAGCTCGACGAATATTTTGTCGCCGGGCGGCGCATCCCGGCCTTCTTCAATGGCATGGCGATCAGCGCCGACTGGATGAGCGCGGCCTCATTCATTTCGCTGGCCGGCACGCTCTGGCTGCTGGGCTACGAAGGGCTGGCCTACATCACCGGCTGGACGGGCGGCTACGTGCTGCTGGCGCTCTTGCTCGCGCCCTACCTGCGCAAATTCGGCCAGTACACCATCCCCGACTTCGTCGCGACCCGCTACGAAGGCCACCGCCCGCGCGTGGTCGCCGCCGTGATCGGCGTGATCA
This sequence comes from Kouleothrix aurantiaca, assembly GCA_001399705.1. Classification (GTDB taxonomy): domain Bacteria; phylum Chloroflexota; class Chloroflexia; order Chloroflexales; family Roseiflexaceae; genus Kouleothrix; species Kouleothrix aurantiaca. Next base: position 772 of record LJCR01000424.1, on the reverse strand, counting down.
TCTCGTTCACCTACCTGACGGCGCAGGTTACCGGCATTGGCATCATCATGAGCCGCTTTCTGGGCGTGAACTACCTGGCCGGCGTGGCAATCGGCCTGAGCGCGGTGCTGTTCTGCTCGTACCTGGGCGGCATGCGCGCGATCACATGGACGCAGGTGGCGCAGTGCATTGTGCTGCTGATCGCCTACCTCACGCCAGTGACGATTCTGTCGTACCGCTCGACGGGCGTGCCCATCCCGCAGATTATGTATGGCGAGGCGCTGCAGCAGATCACGCGCCTGGAAGTGGCGCAGGGCATTACAAACAGCTATGTCGCGCCGTTCAACGATTGGACGATCTGGAACTTCCTGGCGCTGATGTTCTGCCTGATGGTTGGCACCGCCGGCCTGCCGCACATTCTGATCCGCTTCTACACCGTGCCGGATGTCGGTGCGGCGCGGCGCAGCGTGGGCTGGGCGCTGCTGTTCATCTGCCTGCTCTATTTCACCGCGCCGGCTTACGCCGCATTTTCGCGCTTTGAGGTGATGCAGAACGTGGTCGGGAAGCCGATCACCGCCGTGCCCGAGTGGGCGGTGAACTGGGCAAATGTCGGCCTGATCGACTACACCGACCTGACGACGCTGGAAGGCATGCCTGTGGCATCGCTGCCCGACTGGGCCAGCACGCTGGTGCAAAATAAGCAATTGCTGATCAGTGATCGGAATGGCGACGGCCGCGTGGCGCTGGGTGAGCTGAGCGGGCCGGCTACGCTGCCCCACGATGGCACAAACCC
>LJCR01000422.1 GCA_001399705.1 Kouleothrix aurantiaca | reverse complement strand
CGCGAGCACCGCGAGGCGCGCTCTGCGCCCCAGAGGTGCCTGGGTCATTTCGTCGGAGAGGGGGAAGGTCACGCCGATCCGGGCCGCGCGCAGCACCAGGTTGCGCACCGCAGGGTTGCGCAGCATCACCGCCACGCCAGGTTGCACATCCTCCGGCCAGCGCTCCGCGACCAGCAGTTCCAGCCGCCCGGTGGTGGGCGGCGCCGCGCTGGGTGCGGGTGACTGGGCTGTCGCAGGCGTGACCTGCGCGGCGTGCTCGACCGCCGCGGGCGCGATGTGGCGCGGCACCATCGCGCCCGGGATGCGCGCGATGGCCTCCAGGATCGCCTCATCGATCGCGATGCGCGGCGGCGCCACGGGCGGCGGCACTCCAATCGCCGGCGTGTAGCCGACATGGAACGTCGTCGCCGGCATCATGCGCACGACCACGGGCGCGTTCCCGCTGCTCAGCAGGCCCTGGCCGTAGACGATCGCCTCGCCGGGCTGAAGCGACTCGACCGTGCGCGCAACCTGGTCGGAGGGCCACGGCAGCATCTTGCTGTACGCCTCGATGTCCAGCGGCAAATCGACGCGGTGCAGGACACGCAGCCGCGCCGGGGCGATCAGATCCTTGTCGACGTCGGTCGGCCGGTGGGCGGCGAGGAAGGTCGTCACGCCCAGGCTGGGCGCCGTCCGGGTAATCCCCATCGCCGCCTCCCAGAGCTGCTTGCGCATCCGACCCTGCGGCAATGCGTTCTGCGCCTCATCGATCAGGATGCCGAACGGCTGGCGGTGGCGCCGCGCCGAGCGCACGGCCGCCAGAAACACGGCCGTGAGCACCCGGCTGCCGCCCTCCATGCCGATGCGCTCGCTGCTGAGATCGCAGACCCAGCTCTGGCGGTGCTCCATCAGCCATTCGATCGTCCGCTGCCAGGACGTCAGCGTGGTGGCGAGCAGCTCCATGCGCTCGCGTTTTTCGTCCTGCTTCTCGGGCAGATCGAGCCGCCGCAGATCGATGCCGGGCGGCAGCACATGCGCCTTGGCACCGATTGTGTCGATCAGGTCAAGATCCTGAAAGTCGTGGTAGCGCCCGGGCAGGCCGGGCAGCGCTTCCAGCAAGGCGCGCTGGTGAAAGGCCGAATTGAACAGCACGGCATCGGCGGCCAACGCGCTGGTGTAGTTGATCCAGGGAAAGGCCAGGTCGCGCTGGCGGCCAGCCGGCAGCGGGTAGGTAAGCTGATTTTCGTGATAATAGAGCGCCACCGGCGTCGCGCCGAGCAGATCGCGCGCAAGGCCCAGGAACGTCGCCAGGTCGAGCATATCGGTCGCCAGCACCAGATCGAACGGGCGCGGATCGGCCTGCATGTGGGCGCGCTTACCCCATCGTCGAGCCGCACCAGGTCGACAAGCATAGGCAGCTGCGATACACTGGTTGCCAGCCGAACTGCATATTGCATCAGCGCCAGCCGCCGCCCGCTGCCGGTGGGGCCAGCAATCGTCACGTGGCTTTGATCGCGCAAGCAGGCTTCGAGCTTGCAGGGCGCTCCGTCGGTGTCGGTTAGCTCAAGCGGCAGATCTGCCAGGGCCGGCAAATGCTGCAGCAGGCGGTGCGTGCTAAAAGTGGCGGCAAGCGCCCGGCGATACGCCAGCATTGTGGGCGCCTGGCGAGGTCGATCGTTCATGTGTAACACAGCCATTAGGTAGCTCCATGCGCGACTGCACAGGTTGCGTGCATATACATGGTAGCTGTGTCGTACCACTTGCGACAAGCGATCGAAATTACATCGCCATTACACTGACTTTGCGATTGTTTCACAACTACAAGCTCATGCGAATTCTGTTTCTGAATGCATTTCATACTGGCTCGCACGCCGCGGTTGCGGAAGGCTTCCGCGCGCACAGCCGTCATGAGATCACACTGCTCGCGCTTTCGGCAGCGGGCGGCTGGCGCTGGCGCATGCGCGGCTACCCTTTAGCTTTTGGCACGCTTTGCAGCTCAGTGGTGAGCACATAAAAGTCGCGCCCGTCGGCGAGCTGGAGGACGGAGTGCGCGCCGGTAGTGCTGGCGCTGACCACTTTGCTGCCATCGGCATAGATCACGCCGTTGCGGTCTTTCACAATGCGCACTTGCCCAATGCGAACGGAACTGGCCGTTGGCAGGCGGAAGAATGAAATGAGCTTCCCGCTCATACAGTGAGTCGCTTTCTGCACTTCAAGCAGCGCACGAAGTGAATAGTGATGCGGTGGCCGATGCTATGCGCGTGATTATAGCATAGTGCCGCGCTGCGCGAAATAAAAAGGGCCGGATGCCCCGACCCTTGTGAAACAATATGCGGTTACGCTACGCCTAACGCTGAGGGAGACCGGGCGCGTTTTCTTCAGCGCGGGCAGCACGCCAGTTTTGCAGGCGCAGGCGCTTGCCAAGCGAGATCGCCAGGTTCTGCATCATGCGCATACCCATGGCCGGGTCGTCTTCGGCGAGGCCGTCGAGCACTTCTTTGGTCAGCACCAGCAGGTGCGCGCCTTGCGGGCCGGCCCGCAGCTCGGCGCTGCGCTTCACGCCTTCCAGCAGCGCCAGCTCGCCGGCGACCTGCCCGGCGTTCATGGATGCGAGGCGCGTGGTGCCACTGTCGGTGGTGAGCCACACTTCAAGCGTGCCTTCCTTGACAATGTACATCTCATCGCCGTTGCTGTTCATTGCTACAACATTTTCGCCTGAGCCGTAACCGTTGGAGAGCACCAGCGAGGCCAGGCGCAGGCGCTGCGCCTCGGTCAGATGTTCGCCGATCTCAGAGTTATTCAGGAAAGCGGCGATCTCCTGCAAGTGCGCAAGGTCGTTGTCGGTTTCTACTGGGCGGTCGCCGAGCGTAGGCGGCAGGCCCAGGAAGTGCGCAATATGCCGCAGCGTGGCGTCGGTCTGCTCGAACTGCGGCCAGTGCCCGGCGTTCGGGATCAGGCGCAAGTCGGCGCGCGGCCATTCTTCCGCCACCGCGCCGGCATCGCGCAGCGGCACGATATTATCTTCTGCGCCCCAGAGCACCAGCGTCTGCGGCTCGACGCGCCCAAGCTGGCCGCGCAGATCGCCCTGCTGCATAGCGACAAAGCACGCGGCGCGCACCTGGCCCTGGCCGCGGCGGCGGGCGTCTTCACGAATTTTCGCATAGGCTTGCTCGGAAACATGCGCGCGCTCGGCAAAGTTCGAGGGCTTCAGCAGGTAGTCGGTGTAGTCGAGCGGCGTTTTCGAAGCCATATAGAGCAGCCACTCAATGACGGAGCTGCGCTCGGCCATGACGTGCGGCTTCATCAGCAGGTTGACGCGGGTGGAAAGGCGGCCGCTCAGCGCGGGGTTGAGCAACACCAGCTTGTCGACCAGCACGGGGTAGAGCAGCGCCAGCGTGGTGGCGATCTGGCCGCCCATCGAGTGCCCGAGCACCAGCACGGCGCGGTCGTGGTCGCCATTCAGCTTCACGATGATCTGCGCGATCAGATCGGCATAGCCCACGATGGTCGGTTTATTGTCGGGGGCGGGCGATTGCCCAAAGCCCGGCAGGTCGATGGCGATGCAGCGGTAGCGCTTGCTCAGGATCGGAATAATCGGCGCCCAGGTGAACGATGAGCTCGACCAGCCGTGAATTAAAATGGCAATTGGTCCATGGGCCGGCCCTGCCTCTTGCACATACAGCACTTGCCCATTGATCGTGTATGTTGCCATGGAAATCTCCCGCCCGAATTGGTCAGCAGTTATCGCATTTGTTGTTGGCAAGAACGTCGTGTGAGCGGCATTTTCGCAGGTGCTGGCGCTGATTATGAGCGAATTGTCATCGCATGAAAAGCAAGATCGCGCGAACAATCAGTAGCAATGTGTGATCGGCCGCAATG
>LJCR01000423.1 GCA_001399705.1 Kouleothrix aurantiaca | reverse complement strand
GGTGGCCAAGAAAGGTAGCCTGGCCTATGACACCAGCAAAGCCGCGGCCAACCACCTGGTGCGCGAGCTGGCAGTGGAGCTGGCACCGCTGGCGCGCGTGAATGGTGTGGCGCCGGCGACCGTGGTGGAGGGCAGCGCGATGTTCCCACGCGAGCGCGTGATCGCCAGTCTGGCGAAGTACCAGATCGCCTACAGCGAGGAAGAGACCACCGAGGCGCTGCGAAGTAAGCTGGCGCAGTTCTACGCCGACCGGACGTTGCTGAAGCGCCCGATAACGCCGGCCGACCAGGCCGAGGCGATCTTCCTGCTACTGACCCAGCGGCTGCGCCAGACCACCGGCCAGATTATCACCGTCGACGGCGGCTTGCAAGAAGCATTTCTCGGATAAATGAGGAGAAGCAGTATGGCGCTGGAACCACCGTTTCCTGAACTGGACGAATTTTTGGCCGCAATTGGCGCGGCGGGGCAGCGCGTGAGCGAGCTCGCTGCCAGCGAAGGCGCAGCCGGCAATATCTCGATCTGCATCGGCTGGCCGTTTGAGGTTCGAAGGCGCTTCCCGCTGGTCGAGCCATTCGAACTGCCGCTGCCGGCTCCTGCCTTAGCAGGCAGATGCGTGATTGTCAGCGGTTCAGGGCGCAGGCTTCGCGACATCCACGTCGATCCGGCGGTGAACCTTGGTGTGGTGGCAATTGGGGGCGATGGACGAAGTGGCCAGTTGTACACCTCGCCGCGCCGACTATTCGCGCGCGTGACGAGCGAATTCAACTCACATCTCGCAGTGCATAACGACCAGATCGAACGGAGCGGCACCAACTTCCACGCGCTGATCCACGCCCAGCCGCCGCATCTAACCTATTTGAGCCACATTCCGGCCTACCGCAAGCAGGAGTACATCAGCCGGCGGCTGTTGCGTTGGGAACCCGAGACAATCGTCAATTTGCCCGAGGGTATTGGTGTACTACCCTACCGACTGCCCGGCTCACCAGCGATGATGGAGGCCAATCTGCAAGGCTTGCGTGATTATCGGATCGTGCTCTGGAGCAAGCACGGCGTGATGGCGCGCTCGGATCAGTCCGTCACCAAAGCGGCCGATCGGATCGAGTATGCCGAGACAGCCGCGCTGTACGAATATATGGACCTGGTGAATGGCAGCCAGGCTGAGGGTCTGACTCAAGAAGAGTTGCGTGAGGTGGTGCAGACCTTTGATGTGCCGACGACCTTGGTGTGAGTAGTGGTCTGGAATGAAGTGAAGATATGAGCGACACAACCAACTTCCTGGCGATCGATCTGGGTGCCTCCAGCGGACGGGTGATACTCGGACAGTGGGATGGACAGCGCTTTGACCTGCGCGAGCTACACCGTTTTCCGAACGGCCCGGTCGAGGTGCACGGTCATATCCACTGGGATGTGCTGCGCCTGTGGCAGGAGATTACGACCGGTATCGCGCGGTATGCCGCGCAGGACGATGCGCCGCTGGCTGGAATCGGCATCGACACCTGGGCGGTCGATTTCGCGCTGCTGGATCGGGCTGGGGGTCTGCTTGGCAACCCCTACCACTACCGCGATCGGCGAACCGATGGAATGCTTGAGATCGTCGATCAGCAGCTGGCGCGTGCGCGCCTGTACAACCGGACTGGCATTCAGTTTCTGCCGATCAACACGCTCTACCAGCTCGTCAGCATGCGCAAGCGCGGCGACCCGCAGCTCGACGCCGCCGCCACGCTGCTGCTCATCCCAGACTTGCTGCATTACTGGTTAACCGGACGCCGCATTGCCGAGTACACCAATGCCACCACGACGCAGTTCTTCGATGCGCGGGCGCGACGCTGGGCGACTGACCTGCTGGCGGAGCTGGACCTGCCGAGTCGCATCTTGCCCGAAGTCGTCACGCCGGGCACGGTGATTGGCACGCTTTTGCCGGAGGTGCGCGACACAGCCGGGCTACACCATGATGTGCCGGTGATTGCCGTCGGCACACACGATACCGCCAGTGCAGTAGCTGCGGTGCCTGGTCTCGATCAGCACAGTGTCTATATCAGCAGCGGCACCTGGAGCCTAGTGGGAGTAGAGATCGACCAGCCAATTCTGAGCGATCGGGCACGGCAATTGAACTTCACAAACGAAGGTGGAGTGGCAAGCACGATCCGCTTTCTCAAGAATGTCGGCGGGCTATGGTTACTTCAAGAGTGTCAGCGCCAGTGGCAGCGCGCGGGACAGCAGTACAGCTGGCCGGAACTGATCGAACTGGCCGAAGCTGCTCCCCTGCTGCGCAGCTTGATCGATCCGGACGCTCAGGACTTCTTGGGTCCCAACGATATGCCGGCAGCAATTCGAGAATACTGCCGACGCACCAGCCAGATCGAGCCTGAGAGCATTGGGGCGGTGGTGCGCTGCTGTCTGGAGAGTCTGGCACTGAAATATCGTTGGGTCGTGTGTGCACTGGAAGAGATCACAGGCAGGACGCTCGATACGATCTGCATTGTCGGCGGCGGTAGTCAGAACGCGCTTTTGTGTCAACTGACCGCCGATGCATGTCAGCGGCGGGTAGTGGCTGGTCCGGTTGAAGCCACAGCGCTGGGAAATATCCTGGTGCAGGCAGTTGCGCTTGGCACCCTGCCGGATATCGCAGCAGGACGCGTAGCCGTGGCCCGATCGTTTGAGCAGAGTATCTACGAGCCGCATCCTTCTGCCGATTGGGACACGACGATTGAGAGCTTCGATGCGCTGATCAGCGCAGCACATTAAGATAGCGCTCTTGAAGTCTGCTGCGCTGATGAGCTGATTGAAAAGCGGTACAGGCGTATTCCATAATGCTCCAGGCCTGGGGACGCGATGACCGGATACTATAACGATCACTTCCCTATGCACTCCAGGGCACCAGGAAGGGAGGTGTGGTTCAATATTGAGGCGAGCTTACCTGAGAGCTTAGCGCAGGAGATAGTGTACACACACTAACAATAGCGATGAGGCCATGCGGCGGCGAATTGCACAGGTAACCCACAATCAGTTGATGCCGCTCGATGGCGAGATACAAAACACTGCCGCGATCCTGGTTGGTTCAGAGGCTTGGTATGTCTGGGTCACCGATCCACGCAATCAGACTTTCTCTTTGACGAACCACAGGGGCACATTTACGGCTCGCTGTGAGCGACAGCGCAACAGCTGGTATTGGTACCTCTACTCCAAACGCGCTGGGAAGCTCTATAAGGCGTACCTCGGCAAAGCTGAGACGCTGACGCCTGAGCGGCTGGATACCGTTACTGCCACATTGGTAGAGCGGCAGGATGTGCAAACCGTTTCGATCTCGAAGGTTCGGCGCCGCGGCGAGCAACCACCCGCTGAAGCAGCCAGCCGAACAGATACCAGCGCCATCGCGAGCTCAACAGCGCGCGACGAGGCGGCCGCTGACGCCGGCTGGGATGCTCTGCTCAAGACGAAGCTCGCCGCCGTCAACTTCAACCATCGCGGCTACCCGATGGTGCAGCAGGCCCGTGCGATGGTCAGTGCGGGCCAACTTGGCGCGGTGCGGCTGCTGCACGGCGCATATCTTCAGGACTGGCTGCTCTACCAAACCGATTGGAACTGGCGGCTCGATCCGGAAGCGGGCGGTGCATCGCGCGCCGTGGCCGACATCGGCTCGCATTGGGCTGATCTTATCCAGCATGTGAGCGGCCAGCGGATTGTCCGCGTACTCGCTGATCTCCAGACGGTTGTACCGCGGCGAAAGCGCCCGATCAGTGCACCACAGACGTTTGGCGGCTCAGCGCAGAGCGCGGCCAACGAGGAAGTCGCCATCACTACCGAAGACTATGCTGCGATCCTGTTTCAGACCGATCGGGGCGCGCGCGGCGTCTTCAG
>LJCR01000420.1 GCA_001399705.1 Kouleothrix aurantiaca | reverse complement strand
CTACGGCCTGGAGTGGATCTACTCGCCCGCGCCGCTGGCCCACCCGCTCGACAACGGCGACGCGATTCTGTTCGACCGCAGCGTGGGCACGACGGGCGCGGCGCTCGGCGCGGATGCCGACGCCTACTGGCGGCTGGTTGCGCCGGTGGCGCGGCGCTGGGAGCGCATTGCCGATGGCGCGCTGGCCCCGCTGCGCTGGCCGCGCTACCCGTTCAGCATGGCCAGCTTTGGGCTGCGCGGGCTGTGGCCGGCGCGCATGCTTGCCGAAACCTTGTTCCGTGGCGAGCGGGCGCGGGCGCTGTTTGCGGGAATGGCCGCGCACGCTATTCTGCCGCTTGAGCGTATGCCCAGCGCCGCCGTCGGGCTGGTGCTGATCGCACTCGGCCATCGCTTCGGCTGGCCCATCCCCCGTGGCGGGTCGCAATCGCTGGCCAATGCGCTCGCTGCCTACCTGCGCAGCCTTGGCGGCGAGATCCGCACCGGCGAGCGCGTCGATTCGCTGGCGCAGCTGCCGCCCGCACGCTCGATCCTGCTCGACATCACGCCGCGCCAGCTCTTGCGCATCGCCGGCGAGCAGCTGCCCGGCCGCTACCGGCGCGCGCTGGGTCGCTACCGCTACGGCCCCGGCGTGTTCAAGCTGGATTGGGCGCTGGACGGGCCGATTCCCTGGCGCGACCCGGCCTGTGCGCGCGCTGCCACCGTGCACGTGGGCGGCACCCTGCCCGAGATCGCCGAGTCGGAGCGCGCCGTCTGGGGCAGTGCGCCATCCGAGCAGCCGTTTGTGCTGCTGGCACAGCCCAGCCTGTTCGATGAATCGCGCGCGCCGGCTGGCAAGCACACCGCCTGGGCCTACTGCCATGTGCCCCACGGCTCCACCCACGACATGACCGCGCGAATCGAGGCGCAGATCGAGCGCTTTGCGCCCGGCTTCCGCGACCGCATTCTTGAGCGGAGCGTGCTCAGCCCGGCCGCGATGGAGATGTATAACGCGAACTACATTGGCGGCGATATCAACGGCGGCGTGCAAGACCTCGGGCAGCTCTTTACGCGGCCAACATGGAGCCTGACGCCCTACCGCACTGCGGCAAAAGGTATCTACCTCTGCTCGTCGGCCACGCCCCCGGGCGGCGGCGTGCACGGCCTGTGCGGCTACTTCGCGGCACAAACCGCCCTCCACGACGATCCGTAGCGCGGGGACGACCGACGACCGACGACAGATGACGGGAAGATTCACCACAAAGACGCAGAGGCACGGAGACGGGAGACAAGGAGACGGGGAGACACGAGCTCGGGCGAGCGACCACTAGCGTCCTGAGTGCGGCACAGCCGCGTATCGAAGGGCGCCGGAAGACTTCACCACAGATGTCCATGCGGCTGCGCCGCACCCTGATGGATGAAAATAGAACGCGAACAGTTCTTGGTTCTTAGTTCTCGGTTCTATTTTCGTGTTAGAGACACAGAGGCACAGAGATTTTGAGGTTATAAGTTTGCAGGTTATAAGTTTGAACGTTGCAGGTTACTGCCGACTGCATACTGCCTACTGCTGGCGAATGCGCTTCACCCCGTCACCCTTTCACCCCGTCATCTTGTCACCTTGCCGCCTACACGCCGCCTTTGTTCGCCAGCCGTGCGCGGAATTCGTCCCACATCTCGCGCTCGTGGGCGCTGCGGGCCTTGCGCGCCACATCGAGCGTGTCGCTCGCCAGCTGCCGAATGCCGTCGCGCGAATCTTCCAGCGTGCCGCGAATACCCTGGCGCGTGGCCGAGCCCGAGCGCGGCGCGGTCAGGATCACGGTTGCCGCGCCAATCGCCGCGCCAATCGCAAAGCCCAATAGAAAACGTCCCATTGCGTGCTCCTTTTCCTGTATGAGAAGCGGGCTGCGCCAATTTCGAATGTTTGAAAGGTAACCACCAGGACACCAAAATTCATCCACAGATTTCGCAGATTATAGACCTCATAGCTTTGGAAGAATCTCGTTCTCATTCCAATGCTGATACCAAATACGGATGATTACCTCTGAATTGTCATGCTGAGCCCTTCGGCTTCGCTCAGGGTTACACTCCGCGAAGCATCTCTCTTGACTGTGAATAGGAGATTCTTCACTTCGCTGGCGCTCCGTTCAGAATGACAAAGTGCAAGCGTTTACCCGAACTTGGTATGAGATAGCCATGCGCGGCTCAGAATACTTTTGTGCGCGACGCCAGGAAGCAAGCTCCACAGCGCCGCGCACATCATACACCAAATTTCCTACGCCCGTGCGTCGATCTCGCCGCGCGCCCGCGCAATGAAGTCGGCCAGCGGCATCGCGCCCAGGTCTTCGCCGCTGCGCAGGCGCACCGCAACCGCGCCGGCTTCCTGCTCTTTGCCGCCAATCACCAGCATGTACGGCACTTTCTGCAGCTGCGCGCGGCGGATCTTGGCCTGCATGCGATCCTTGCTTTCGTCCAGCTCAACGCGCAGGCCGGCGGCTTCGAGCTTCTGCTTGAGCTCGCGGCCATACGCGCCGTGCTTCTCATCCGAGATCGGGATGATCTACGCCTGCACGGGCGCGAGCCAGGCCGGGAATGCGCCCGCAAAGTGCCCGATGATCACACCCAGGAAGCGCCCTGTCGAGCCCGTCACGGCGCGGTGGATGAGCACTGGCGTGTGCGCCTGCCCGTCCTCGGCGATGTATTCCACGCCCAGGCGCGCCGGCTGGATGAAGTCGATCTGGATGGTGGAAAGCTGCCACTCGCGGCCCAGCGCGTCCTTGGCCATGAAGTCGGCCTTCGGGCCATAGAACGCCGCCTCGCCCTCGACCGCCTCGTAGGTCACACCGTTCGTATCGAGCGCCGTTTTAAGCGCGGCAATCGCCTTCTGCCATTTCTCGTCGTCGCGCACGTACTTGCCCTCGGCGGCCGGCAACGAAAGCTGCACGCGGTAGTCCGTCATCTGGTAGGCGGCCAGCACCTCGCGAATAAGCTGCAGCGCCAGGCTGAACTCTTCCTGAATCTGGTCTTCCGTGCAGAACACATGGCAGTCGTCCTGCGTCAGCGAGCGCACGCGCGTCAGGCCGCTAAGCGTGCCCGTGGGTTCGTAGCGGTAGAGCGTGGCGAATTCGGCAAAGCGCAGCGGCAGCTCGCGGTACGAGTGCACGCCCATTTCCTTGAACAGTGTCATGTGGCTCGGGCAGTTCATCGGCTTGAGCCGGTAGACCACGCCTTCGTCCTCCATTGGCGGGAACATGACGTCGGAATAGTTCTCGTAGTGGCCGGACTTGGGGTACAGCGTTTCTTTGACCATGTGGCCCGTCCAGACGTGCTGGTAGCCATAGCGCGTCTGCGTGTCGCGCACGAAACTTTCCATCGTGTGGCGCAGCAGCTCGCCCTTGGGCGTGAACAGCGGCAGGCCCGGCCCAACGTCTTCGGAGAAAAAGAACAGCCCCAGCTCTTTGCCGAGCTTGCGGTGGTCGCGGCGCTTGGCTTCTTCCAGGCGGAACAGGTAGGCATCCAGCTCGTCCTTGCTGTTCCAGGCCGTGCCGTAGATGCGCTGCAACATCGGTTTTTCGGAATCGCCGCGCCAGTACGCGCCAGCCACGCTCAGCAGCTTGAAACCCGCCGACGGCACTCCGCCCGTGCTCGCCACATGCGGGCCGCGGCACAGGTCTTCAAACGTGTCGTGCTTGTACGTCGAGATCACCGTGTCGCCGTGGTGCGTTTCGCCATACTCGTCGAGGCCGTGCGCCAGCCCGTCGATCAGCTCGACCTTGTAGGGCTGATCGCGGAACAGTTCGCGCGCGGCAGCGGCGCTGACCTCGCGATACTCGAACGGGTGGTTTTCCTTGATGATCCGGCGCATGCGCTCCTCGATCGCCGCCAG
>LJCR01000421.1 GCA_001399705.1 Kouleothrix aurantiaca | reverse complement strand
GACCGGCGGCGCTACTTCAGCGATGCGCGCTACGGCGGGCCAGGCGGCGCGCGCGAAGCGGCGGAAGCATGGATTCACGAGCGCGGCGAGCCGGTATATGCCGCCGCCAGCGTGTAGCGCGGGCGCATTTTGGGCAGCGCAACGCCAACTTGCACGAACCGCAACACTATGCTATAATCCCCCGCGTTGCGACGGAAGAAGCAGCGATTAACAAATCAGGCCCCATCGTCTAGCGGCCTAGGACGACACCCTCTCAAGGTGTAGATCGTGGGTTCGAATCCCACTGGGGTCACCACAGTGTGGGCTCGTGGTGTAGCGGCCTAACATGGAGCCCTGTCAAGGCTCAGATCGCGGGTTCGAATCCCGTCGAGCCCGCCACACCTGTGGAAACAGAAGCGACGCGCAGTACTGCGCGTCGCTTTTGCGTTGGCGCGCAGAAAGGCCATATGTACCGAACGAAGTGTGGTATAGTGCGAACGGTCTTGCCACGCGCCGTTCTTCTGAACGGGGGCGACAGGCAAAGAACGAGTCGTAGGTTTGCTTAAAAGCAAAGGAAACAGCCATGGACGAATACCTGCCCAGCCCCAGCGCATGGATCGCTGAACAAGTTGAGCGCTATGAAAGCAGCGGTGGAACCGAGGCGTTGACCTTGCGCGACACTGGCCTGCCAGTAATTATTGTGACCAACCGCGGCAGGAAGACTGGGGCAATTCGCAAAACCCCGCTCATGCGCGTTGCTGACGGCCCCAACTATATTCTGATCGCCTCGCAGGGCGGCGCGCCCAAGCACCCGCTGTGGTATCACAATCTGCTCGCCGATCCGCGCGTTGAAATCCGCGATAAAACCGACGTCTTTTCCATGCAGGTGCGCGAGGTCACCGATCCGGCCGAGCGGCAGCGGCTGTGGGATCTGGCGGTGGCGGCCTACCCGCCATATGCGGAGTACCAGAAGAAGACCGACCGCCTGATTCCGGTTCTGGTCGCTGAGCCGGTCGCATAGGCTCGCACGCGGCTTGACGCATCAACTGTGCTTGCAATTTGCAAAAGCAAGGAGGGAGTAGCTTCACCACAATGAAAGCTACTCCCTTCTGCTCTTCTGAGCGCCTAGCATTGACGTTGGCCAGGATGTCATTCTTTCGCCAGCGGCACAAACACGCGCCGCTCGATACCAGATGGCGGAACTGTAGGAGTTGGCTGCTCGGGCGGACTAACGCTGAGGTACGTGGTGCTGTATGCTGTGTCAATCTCAGCATCCGTCGCATTCGTGAGATATAGTGCGACTGAGCTTTGGCCTGCGTGCTCATCAAGCGCGACTGCGATGGTGCTTGTGGCGCGCAGGGTTCCTGCCACGACCGAGGCGCTCCCGTCATACGTGCCGACATTTGTCTGTACCTGATAGAACACATCGATATTTCTGCCACTCACCGCGCTTAACTCAAGCGTGGCACTGACGCTGTACTGGTTCGTCGTGCGCTTCGCCACGCTTGCGGAAACGATCCTCACGGTCGGAGCTGAGTCGTCGTCATAGATTCTGATGACACCCTCCGCATCGCCGAGCGACGCCTGCTGGGGATTAGTGAGGGTAAGCGAAAACACTTCGTCGGCTTCATCCTGCGTGTCGCCAGCGATCGCCACATCAACCGTTTGTGTTCTTGTTCCCGCCGGAAAAACAAGTGTGCCGCTTGCGGGCGTGAAATCGCTGCCGCCGCTCGCTGTTCCATTGATCGTTGCGTAATCAACACGCACTTCGTCTGTGCTGCTGAACGACAGCTGAACATTTAACTGAGCCGTGCGCGTGCCGGAATCGCCTTCGCCGATTGAAGTATCGGTGATACTGATGCTCGGCGGAGTGCGCGTGATGCCAAGCGCTTTGGCCAGGTCGATGCGTGGAGTTGAGAGGTTATTGCGCGTATCGGTGATTGGCACGCCGGTTGTGCGCAGCGTGTTCAGGATCTGCGAGACGCTGGCCGACGGCGAATGCGCCTTTATCACCGCCCACGCGCCCGCCACATGTGGCGCGGCCATCGACGTTCCATCCAGGCTGGCATACCCACCGCCTGGCACGGATGATGTGATCGTTTGCCCCGGCGCCAGCAGCCGAAGCCCGCTCGAACTATTCGAAAATGTCGCAACCGTGTCAACCGGCGTGGCTCCCACCCCGCCATCGCGTGTTGCGCCGACGCTTATGGCGCTGGAAATGCAAGCGGGATACGACAGCGCGTTGCTCGCGCCATCGTTGCCTGAAGACACAATCGTTGCAATGTTGAGCATCCACAAAAGGTCAATCGCGACCTTGCGCGTGTCAGTATCACAGGCCGTCGTCGTCGAGCCGCTGCCAAGGCTCATATTTACTGCTGCGATGCTGTGTATCGTGCTTAATGCCACTACATAGTCCAATGCTGCGAGCTGATCCGAGCGATAGCTTGCAATGCATGGTGAGGGCTTTGAACCGCATCCGCTGGCGAGTTGCGTGAATACCTGGAGTGACGCGAGCCTGGCATCGCGCGCCACACCGGAAAACGCAACGCTCTGCGTGCTGTGGCCGGCCGCAATTCCTGCGATGTGCGTGCCATGATCGCAGCCGTTTATTGTGCAGGGAACACCCGAGCCGGCCAGGATCGAATCGGGAAGCTGGAGCGGGCAGACGCTCACTCCCGCGCCGGTGCCGGCGGCGTTCGAGAAGCACCCTTCGGCCACAACTTTGCTTGCCAGAAATGGGTGCGTTGTATCGACGCCCGTATCAAGGATCACAATCGTCTGGCCAGCGCCGGAATAGCCGCTCGCCCAGGCCGCAGGCGCCCCGATCAGGGCCGTGCTTTCCGCCAGCGTCGTATAGGAAAGGTCGTCGAGGTCAATGTCGATAACGCCCGGCAGGGTGCGCAGCAACGCGAGTGTTGCGGTGTCGACATCGAGCACGACCAGGGGCAGGTATGTGTATGGCCGTACAAGCACGGCGCTTGTCAGGAGGTTATGTTGCAACAATGCCGAGCGTGCGAGGGCCACGGCATCGCGTTGGGCGGCAAGCGATTGTGCTGTTACGGGGGATCCCAGCTGATAGGGAATGGAGAAATGAACCACGACGCGAGCGCGTTCCACCAGCGCGAAGCGAGCGCTGTACGCATCGGCCAGACGATACGGCACGATCAGCAGCGTGGCGCAAAGGAGCGCAACACAGCAACGAAGAGCGGTACGCAATGCGGCCTCCAGTTGCGGACAAACAAGGTTTATTCGCAGGCAATAGCAGCCGAGCAGCTGCCAGGTATCGTGGGGCGTGCACGTCGCACGGTTCTCATGCGGAAGAATGTTATCAGCTATACAGAATAGCAGCGCGAAAAGATACGATACGATGCCTGTGGAATGCGCGAATCGAGAACCAGACGCAAAGGATATTGTTTTGGCTAGAGTTCTTATTGCACACAGAAAACACCGAGTAGTGGGATCCGTACTCGGTGCTCTGTGTGGGTTGTTTGCAGCTTCTACGCCGCGGCAGCGCTTTCGCGGAATTGCCGGCGATACAGGTCGGCGTAGGCCCCGCCGCGCGCCAGCAGCTCGTCGTGCGTGCCGCGCTCGACAATGCGCCCTTCCTGCATCACTAATACCTGGTCGGCGTCGCGAATCGTGCTCAGGCGGTGCGCGATCACAAAGCTGGTGCGCCCGCGCAGCAGGCTCTTCAGCGCGCTCTGGATGAGCGCCTCGCTGCGCGTATCCACGCTGCTGGTCGCCTCGTCGAGGATGAGAATGCGCGGGTCGGCCAGGATGGCGCGCGCAATGCCAAGCAGCTGGCGCTGGCCCTGGCTGAGCGTGCCGCCGCGCTCGCCCAGCACGGTGGCGTAGCCCCCCGGCAGCCGCTCGATAAACT
>LJCR01000042.1 GCA_001399705.1 Kouleothrix aurantiaca | reverse complement strand
CAGCCATAACTCTGCACCTCCGACCGTTCAAGCCTGAACCTGTCTACAACCGTCGGCTCAATCCGGTTCAATCATCACCCGCTGTTGCCATTCAACCGGTGGTAGCCGAAAAGTGTTAGCTACTCAGCAAATATGCCTTATTTCAAGGCTCGTCGATACCACTCGATCGTGCGGCGCAGTCCTTCTTCGAAGGAGGTTCGTGCGTGGAAGCCAAACAGCTCCTCGGCGCGGCTTACGTCGAGCTGGCGGCGCGGCTGGCCGTTCGGCTTGCTGGTATCCCACACAATATCGCCCTGGTAGCCGGTCAGGCGCGCGATCGTCTCCACCAGATCGCGGATCGAGATCTCCATGCCGCTGCCCAGGTTCACCGGCTCGTCGCCGTTGTAGCGCTCGGCGGCCAGCACAATGCCCTCGGCCGCGTCTTCGGCATACAGGAACTCGCGCGTAGGCGAGCCATCACCCCACACTTCGATGGCTGGCGCGTTTTGCGCAATCGCGTCGACGCACTTCTTGATCAGCGCGGGAATCACGTGCGACGAGCTCGGGTCGAAGTTGTCGCGCGGGCCGTACAGGTTCACTGGCAGCAGGTAGATCGACTCAAAGCCATACTGCTGGCGGTACGATTGCCCCTGCACCAGCAGCATTTTCTTCGCCAGACCGTAAGGCGCATTCGTTTCTTCGGGGTAGCCATCCCACAGATTTTCTTCGCGGAAGGGGATGGGCGTGAACTTGGGGTAGGCGCAGATCGTACCAAGCGCGACGAACTTGCTCACGCCAGCCTGACGGGCGGCTTCCATCAGCTGCACGCCCATCATCAGGTTGTCGTAGAAAAACTCGCCCGGCTTCTCGCGGTTGATGCCAATGCCGCCAACCGTAGCCGCCATATGAATGATCACGTCCTGGCCCTCGGCCACGCGCTGGCATACCTCCCACTGGCGCAGATCGTCGGTGGCGCGGCGCGGTATGGTGATCATCTCGGCCTGCGCGCCGTGGCGGTGCAGCGCGTCGATGACATACGAGCCAAGAAAGCCCGAGCCGCCCGTGACAGTGACGCGCTTGTTATTCCAAAAATCGCTCATATTCTCTCCTTGCGCGATAGATGCATATTATAGCAACGTGCAGAAGTTATTGGGCCACAGAGAACACCGAGAACACTGAGTTTTGCGAGCTCAGTGGCCTCTGCGCGCTCTGTGGCTCAACAGCTTGCTCTTGGCTATAGACTGGCCAGATTTTTGCCTGGTGCCATCAGGATCGTGTGACGAGTCGTTCCCCAAGCTTTTCGCTAAGCCTTCTGAGCAAGCGACGGCGCCAGCGAAATGCCACGCGCGTTGCATAGTAATGTTGATAAATATACTGGTTCCACTGGAAGCGACGGCGTGAAAACGCCCCAATTGACTCGGAAAATGCGGTGACATGCGCTCGGGCGGTATGTGCTGGTGAGAAGTGCTTTGCGCGCTCTCTGCCCCGCATGATCAATTGCTGGCGCAGGCTTGCATCGTTCCAAATCTGCGCAATGCTGTTGGCAATTGCGGCTGGCTCTGTTGGGTCGAATAAAAGTGCTGCATCGCCTACAACCTCGGGAATAGATGTGGTATTAGAAGCAACTACTGGGCATCCGGCTGCCATTGCCTCCACCAGAGGGATACCAAAACCCTCGAAAAGCGAAGGGAAGACGAGGGCGCGAGCGTGAAGGTACAGGTAGGCAATTTCTTCACGAGTTACATAGCCAAGAATATGTATCTGATCCGCAATTCCATAGTTGTGGGCATGCTCAGCCAGAGGGTAGCCATTGTTCTGCTCAAAACCGGTGAAAACAACATCCACGCGTATATCACGTTCCTTGCGCAGCAAAACTAATGCTTGCAGCAAACGATCGTGATTTTTGTGTTTCCACATATTTGCTGGCATGACAATAAATTGCTGTGGAAGTTCGGCATTTGGTGGTGATGCTACACTCTCCGCCTGGTAAAAGCACTCATCTGCACTTAGGTGTGCTACAGTAACTTTCGATGGTGGCAGATGGTGATGTTGCACCAGTGTTTTTTTCGAAAACTCTGAAATAGTAATCACCCGATCGGACATATGGGTCGAGCTGGCGAAATGCACATCGCGGGTGTAAAGATCATCGGGTGTAAAAAACTCTGGGAAGAACACCTCTTGAATATCGACTAGCGTCATAACTGTTGGGAGTGGCAAAGGTCGTGGGTACAGCGCGCCGAAAGGGCAGAAATATACGTCAATTTGATCAACAAATGCGAGCATTTCGCGCTGATCGTATTTCAGCTCGATTGCATGCTCCTTCCAGCGTTCGCTGCGCAATTTTGCAAGTTCGCTCGCGTTATGCGGGTACCAGAAGAAAACATAGGCATTTTCGCGGTCGTGTTCAAGCAATTCATCGAATAAGGTAAGAAAATATTGTTTTAGGCCACCAATATGTGGCTGAAGTAAAAAACAATTAACGCCGATACGCATGAAAGTGGTCTTTCGCGCTATGGAAGTGAGCCAATACGGTGAAGTTTTGCGGCTGCATAGATAATGCCACAGCTGTTCATACAGCCAGCAAAAGTGCGAATCCAGGCTTTCGATTGTCGCCAGTTACCACTCGATTTATCTTTCGGCAGAAACAAGCGCCAGATATAGCGCATGATTTCGCGCAAATGCCAGCGAATCACTCCTGCTGCATTGCTCTGAGTGATCGAGCCCGAGAGGTGCAAAACGATTAACAGCGTCACACCTTCCAGAAATTGCGCTTCAGGAAATAACGGAGCGTGAGTTTGTGCTTCGATATTTTGTGCCATGCCTGTGCGCCAGGGTGAAAATAAAGTGGGTAATTAGCCTGTTTGATGCGCAGCGAGAACAGGCTGTCGCCACCGCTGATCAGGCTTGTTTTGCGGTCGTAGCTGTAATCGAGCCGATCATCGAAACGCCCGACGCTATGCACAACATCGCGTAGTACTGCAAAGTTCGCGCCAATTGGCAAATATCCTTCCGGCAATGGCGCAAGCTCTTCGCAATTGTCCTGGTTGTACAAGCCATAGATATATTCGCGGTCGGCTGGCAGCCACGGCGGCTTTTCTGCCATCCACATCGGGTCGAGCCGGCCAGCCACCGCGCCTGGCGGTGGGGAAAGCACAGCAAACGCCTCAACATACGAACGAAGCCACAGTGGCCCAACTTCCACATCATCGTCGATGAAGATCAATATCTCGCCATTTGCATTGTCGATGCCAAGATTTCTAGCCCGATCAAGCGCGGCGATTGGGAGATAGAAATACCGAATTCGTGGATCATCAAAAGTATGCGCCAGCTCTGCTTGCAGGCGTTTCGACGCATCTTGATCAACCACCAGAATCTCGAAGTCGCTAAAATCGTTTTGCAAAATGCTCGCGACGCATTCAAGCAGGAGGTGATGGCGATTGCAGGTAGGAATGATGATCGAGACGATGGGGCTAAGCTCGACATCTGCACTATTCATGGGGAGCGCGTCTCCCTTTGCAAATAGCGGTATTGGTAACGATGGGCGCGATACCACGTAATGCCGCGCCTAGCCCATGTTTCGGTTACCGCAGTGATACGCTGGCCGGATGCCCGCTGGATATAATAGCGTAGCGCGAAAGGATGCATAGCGAGCAGTGGTGAGCGGAACAGGCCAAGCCGAAAGAGCGTTGACGCTTTGGCATTCTCACCCTGGCTGTATACATCGCTGGCAAGCATCAGGCAGGCGCGGGCAAACCCTTTGCTGGCCTGGCTTTCTAAGGCTCGCAATTCATCTGGTGGAAGTGCTTGCCATTGGGCAAAGGCGTGTTGCCCTTGCTCGCGCGCCTGGGCCATGTCGTAGCCAAATTGGCGGCCGAGATTGTAGTAGAAGTAGGCAAAAAATAGCGTCATTGAGCGGCCACGGCCATAGCGGCGAAAAATCTCGAGATAATCGGCCCAGAAGATTGTTGGGCTGGAGAGTGATTTTGTTCCTTCGATCAGGCGAAACTGGCCCAGTTTTGCTGGAATGTGGATCAGGCGAGCACCCATATGCCCTGCGCGAATCCAATACTCCGCGTCCATAGCATAATGAAACGACTCGTCGAACAAGCCAATTTTGTCTTGTAAACTTCGGCGCCAGAAGGTCGCCTGCTGCATAATGTAGTTCGTAAAATCGTTCCATAGAAAGTGATACGAACGCATCACTGCATGATCATATGGCCGCGAAAGCCATTCCCATTGCGTATTGCCAGCCGCATCAATCACGTCGCCATCGCCATATATGATATCGGCCTCGGGATGCGCGGCGAAACCCTGTACCAATTCCTCAAAGGCCCCGGGCACATAGGTGTCGTCGGAATTTAGGTAGCTGAGGATATCGCCAGTTGCCCGGCGCAACCCTTTGTTGATCGCATCCGATTGGCCTTTATCGCGCTCGCTGACCCATTCCATCGAAACGCTGGCACATTGCGCCGGCCAGGAGCCAGCAGAAACACGCTCGGCATATTCGCGAATAATGTCAACTGAGCCGTCAGTTGATCCGCCATCCATGACGATATACTCGATTGCAAAATTGCCTGCCTGCGACAGGATGCTTTCAATCGTCGCCCGAATAAACGGTGCCTGATTGTACGATGGGGTGATAATGCTGATTTTTGGCAGCCGATCCATCTATGCAGTACCTGCTGGTTTCGTAATGAGTGCCGCAAATTCCGCATAGCAGCGTGGGTCGGCCTCTTTTGCATTCGTGATCTTATAGATCTTCATGGTAAGGCCGTTCAGGTTATTGCTCAGACGCTTGATCACGTTGTCGGGGTTGTAGAAGCGACCGTGGCGGTTATTCCATCCACGCCGGCAATATACCACCGCATCGCTCTCGAACGGGACGCCCTGCGGCACCGAAACTTCGGGGTCGGTCAAAATTGCATACTGGTCGAAAAGATAGAATGGAACGATGCAAACAGCGCCGCCTGGGCGCAGCACGCGGCCGATCTCGCGGAAGAAGCGCATGTCGGCATCGCCCTCGAAGTGCTCGAATGAGCAGTGCAGGGCCATTTTCGACGCAAAACCATCTGGCACGGGCATGTCGCCGGCATCGCCGCCAATCATATGATCATTCAGCCCAGCCGGGTAAATCATGTCTTGCCGGTAGCTATTCGAACCATATAAACGGCTGTAGATCTCGGGAACTGGCGAGCCTTCGCTGGCGATATCGATATACACATCATCGGGCTGGAGGGCAAGAAGCTGAGCTGCGATATAGTGCTCCAGCGACTTTTCCCAGATCACAGGCCGATAATAGTTGGGGTACTTCTGGTCGTACGCTGCCTGCGTATAGTAGTCACGGTAGCCCGCGATGTCAATTGCATAGTCTTCGACAGTGTAGCCATGCCCTTGCAGGCCCGAAATAATATTTTCGATGACGGTAGGATTGTAGCCAATACCTACTGGTTTTTTTGGCTCGCGAATAGCTTCGTAGTTCACTTCAAATAGATCTTTTGGTTGGGCGGCTGGTGCATCCTTCAGTAGTTTTGCCCGTCGCAGCAACTTGATGATTCTCTTATTTTCTAGCATAGTAATCTCCTGTTCTCGGCGACTCAGCTTTTCCTGTAGCTGCTGAACAGTGGCTTGCGAAGCTGCTATTTGCGCTTCCAGGCCGGGGATGCGACCAATTTCCTTGCTCTGCGACCGAATAACATTGAGCCTAGCCGCGCGGTCGGCCTCGGCGGCAGCAAGTTCGCGGCTCAGCCGCTGGATGATTTTGAGTCGCTCGGCGCGATCGGCCTCTGCGTCGGAAAGCCGGTCGCCAATCTGGCGTTTGCTGCCGTCGAGATCGAGCAGCGCAAGCACCATGCGGCTGTTTGGTGTTGACGACAGTGCGCGTGCTATCTCTTCGGGCGCATGATTGGCGAGCGGCTCCCTGCTGACCGCAAAAAACTGATCGTAGTGCGCAAACATCGCTGGCTCAAACGCAAGATGCTCAGCACCCAGCCGCCGGAACAGCTCTCGAATCGACGTCTGGCTGAACAGGTACAGATGCTGCTTATGCTTAAGCTGCTCAAGAAATGGGTTTTTCTGTTCAACCATCCATTCGTAGCTTGTGCCTTCAACATAGCACGGTGTTTGGATGAGCAGAATGCCATCGGCCTTCAGGAGGCTCAAGCAGTGCCCCATTGTTTTGAGTGGATCGGGGAGATGCTCTAAAACATCCATGAGCGCTATCGTATCAAGCGTGTTGGGCTCAATCTGCTGTTCTTCGATCGGGCCAAGCAGCACCGGAATGTCAAATGTTTGACGCGCATACTCAACAACCCACGGGCTCAGCTCAAGCTCTGTGGCGTCGAATCCAGCCCGCTGCAAGAGCGCCACAAACCCGCCATGCGCGCCCCCAAGCTCGAGCACCTGCCCGGGTGGCAGTTTGTATTTCAGCAGGGCGCGCAGCCAGTGCAGCACCCGCTCGGGCAAGTCGTTGCGCGCGCGCTCGGTGATGTCGGAGAAGCCAAGATCGTCTTTCTGGTGCGAGAACCAGTATTCACGACCGTAAAAATCATGCTCGTCGTCTTTTACTTCGGTGAACGATTGGTCTGGCATATCAGCGGTTACCAGCGTTTCGCAAGCTGGGCAACGTAAATAGTGTGGTGAGAATTGCAAAAGTTCGGTATGCCCACACCAGCAGGCTGATGGTCTAGTCATGAGTTTCTCCGAGCATAAAAGATAGCACCACTGCCGAGCGACCAGTCCTGTTCCATTTCCATGAAACCACTTAAAATCTGCCGTAGTGCTTGTGGAAAGCGTGGTAAGTTCTGCGTGTATGTTTGCAAGCTGCCGCCTAATTCTCCGCGTGCTTGGCGTACATGCCATAGTTGATCGAGGAACAAGAACAATCTGCTGGTTTGCTCGGGTACGATTGGTATGTGCTCAAGTACTTCAAAACCAGCCCGGGTGAGATACTCAGCCCAGACTTCCGGGGCGAATGGATTGACGAGGTGGTGATAGTCGGTATGACTTTGTTGTAATTCTGCAGCTGGTTCAGGTAGCCCAAGCCGTTCGAGTAATAATGGTAAACTTGTCCACGCAAGAAACTTATCAGTGACTACACTCATAATAAATGTGCCACCTGGCTTTACAGTTCGGAAAATTGAGGCTAAAACAGAGTCGAGGTTATCCATATGCTCAAGCGCGCAGTTTGCAAACGCCGAGCCAAAATGCTGGTCGGGCGTTGGTAAGTTGTGGGCCGGGGCAACATGAACTTCTGTGTATACTCCCGATTTTCGCGCTGCATTCGCGATATTCGGGTCCATATCTACCCCAATGACCTGCTGCGTGTCTGGCCAAACAAGCCGGAAGTACCGCCCATCCCCGCAACCAACATCAATTACTGGTTCGGCAAGCGAGTATCGACGATATGCCGCATATTCCCAAGCGCGCCAAAGTAGTAGCGGAGGAATATGCGGGTATAGAGAGCTAACGGCATCATAGCCGGCGAGAACTTCTTGTTTGGAAAGGTGGGTCTGTTGCACGTTTATGCTCGCTTGCTTACCATTCGTTGTTTCGCTCATACTTGGTGGCAATCAGCAGATCGCCGAATCGCGCTTTGAACGCATCTTTAACTTGATCGTCAAAATAATTTTGCCAGTCGCCTGCAACACCCTTGCGCTCATGTGACTTCACATTTTCTTGGCCGCGCTCACGGCCGCGTGTTAAGCGCTCAAAGCGGTTTTTGGTAACAGCGTCGTGAAGCTTTTGGCGCGATATTGGGAGGGCGCATTCTTCGAGGAGCACAGGTTCCAATATCTCCAAGTCACTTTCAAGTAGGTCTTCATAGCGAATAAAACGTTCGCCGGCCTCTAACCACGACTTTTGAATGGCCACAGAGGGTGGCAGCCATTCCTCCATAAGGTATATCAACCCATCGCTCACACTCATCTCAAGAAGTTGTTTGCGCCAGTATTCAAGCCGGTTTGCAATGAGAGGATGGCTAACTTTGATGCTAAAGTAGCCAGATATAAGTGTGTCGCGTAGATCGCGGAAAACGGTAAAACGCCTTGAATTTGGTGGAAGGTGAACTCGTTCATATTCCTGTTTTGTCACATACACAGTTGGGTACACTTTGCCCATTTGAATGGGCTTCGTTTTGAACTGTGTTTCATGGACCTCCGCAGGAATGAGCAGATCGGGCACACAATCTTTGAGGATTTTGTAGACCCATTGCGAACCAGCTTTCCAATGGGTGACATGAAAGATAGTTGGAGGAACATCCTTCTGGGCATAATGCTGCGCGGGTGCAGAGCCGGCTTTTTTGGTTCCAGTGCCTGTAACGGTAGGCTGAGCGTTCTCGACAACATTCACCAAGCAATTGCCGCCCAAATTTGCAGCGCCATGATGCCGTAGTTTGCCGAGAGGCGCCATGCCCACGGTGAATGAACCCACATCAATGGCGCGGCAATGCTCGTTTACTGAAACCTGGAATTCCTGATGGGTGAGCAAACCCTCAACATAGCCGTGGTACGCTTCTTCACGAGCTGAAGACAAGCCTACCGTAAATGAATATGTATCCGGAAAAACATCAAGATCAATTGAATGGTGATACCGAAGGCGGCTGCCAGGACGCACAGTTTTGGGCGCAGGCGTACCATACTGAAATGTATTTTTGCCGTGGATAATGCGACCAAGAGCATCGTGAAACTCAAGTCCCCCCGAAGGTACAGCTAGTTCACGTAGGATTTCGAACTCATAGAAGAAGTGTGCTCGCTGTCCTTGGTGAAATGTGGTAGCGGCTCGCCCTTCGTCATCGCATATTGCTACAAATACACAGCGTGCGCTGCCATCTGTCGATTGCTGAACTTGAGAAATATCGTGCGCTGACTCGGGAAGCGGCCAGAAATTTTCCTCAATAGTCGCCATTCTAAGCAAGCCTTTCAACAGTTACACTATGGGTATTTGGTGTCGTAATAACGACCTGACATGAACCAGGTAGATTGGCAACACCATGATGTGATGCATGGCGCGGTAGAATATTTTGGCGCAAGATTATCGAGAAGCGCCCAACCGAGGGCAAGTGGCAAAGTCTTATTGTATGAGTTCGTAGATCACCTTGTGAGTAATATGCACGGTTTGCATAATCATAGTGATTCATGGTCGCCAGTCCGACTTCAAAGGTATACTCGCCCACAGCCAAATCAAGCTTAATATTCTGCTGAAATCGTAGGCGGTTACCCTGCTGAACCCAGTATGGCACTGACGCATCGAGCTGAAGTGAGTTTTTTCCGTGAACAATAACGCCCTTGTCGTTCTGAATTACGACACCACCGATTGGAACTTCGATATCATGCAATAGTTCAAACTCATAAAATAAGCTCAGTGTTTCACCTTGCTGAAAGGTACGTGCTGCTTCGCCCTGGCTATTGCACATTGCAACGCCAGTGCATCGACTCCAATCGTTGGAAACTTGCGAGACGCCTGCAATATTTATAAAGGAGTCTTGGGACGGCCAGAACGTGTCTGAGTTATCGATGAGTGTGCTGTCAGATGATGCCGAGGTAATCGGCATAGCGTTGGTGCGATGTTGTTGGTCGAGAAGGTAGTAATGTTTGACTGCTTCTGGTGCCGAACCGGAAAAAAGCACATCGCCTTTGTTCAGAAGTAGCGCATGGCCACAGAATTGCTCGATATCAATCATAGAATGCGATACAAGCAGAATAGAAACACCACGTTGGCGCATTTCTTCTAAACGCTGATAGCATTTTTGCCGAAAAAAGACATCGCCAACTGCCAGTGCTTCATCAATAAGTAGCACATCGGCATCGACACTTGTGGCAACTGCAAACGCTAGGCGCACAAACATGCCGCTTGAAAAAAGCTTGACAGGCTGGTCGATAAAACGGCCTATATCAGCAAAAGCTGCAATATCATCGAAACGGCGCTCTATCTCTCCTCGGCTTAGACCCAGAATTGCGCCATTCAAGTAAACATTCTCGCGGCCAGTAAATTCAGGGTTGAAGCCACTACCCAGTTCAAGAAGGGCGGCCACGCGCCCACGAGTCTCGAGCGTTCCAGTGCTTTGGGCGAGTGTACCAGCGAGAATTTGCAGCAGTGTACTTTTTCCGCTGCCATTGCGGCCGATAATTCCAAGTGTTTCCCCTTTGCGCAACTCAAACGATACATCGCGCAATGCCCAAAATTCACGCCCAAATGAGCGGCGCCCTCGCCACAACATTTGCTTGAGGCGATCTTGTGGGCGATCATACATGCGGTACATCTTGCCAATATGCTCAGCG
>LJCR01000419.1 GCA_001399705.1 Kouleothrix aurantiaca | reverse complement strand
ACCTGAAAGAGTTCGGGCATGGTGCTTTCGTCTCGGTCTATGCGTCGCGGGTGATTCTACCACAAACGACGACCGACGAACGACGAAAGGATAATTCACCACGGAGGCACTAGAGGCACGGAGGGTTGTGTTTGCACGTTGCTATAGGGGCGAAGCTTGTTTTTGCCTGATAAACAGGTCGCCGGAGCAACGACGACCGACCACAGACGCATTGGTCCGTGGTCGGTCGTCGGTCGTTCGTGCTTCTACGCCTGCCGCGCCTCTTCAGGCAGGGAGCGACCGGCCTCGTGCACCGCGCGGTTGGTGTCGGTTGTCACCAGGATCACCAGGCCGATCAGGAACAGCGCAATCAGCGACAGAATCGCATCGCGGTAGGAGTTGGTTGCGCCCACGACTGCGCCAAAGATCAGCGGGCCGATCCACGACGTGCCACGCTCGGATATCTCGTAAATGCCAAAGAACGAAGCCTCGCGGCCGGGCGGGATCATGCGCGAAAAGAGTGAGCGCGACAGCGCCTGCGAGCCGCCCAGCACCATCGCAATCGCGCCGGCCATGAACCAGGCCTGCGTAGTGTTCTGCAAGAAACCGTAGGCATACACGACCACGCCCGACCACAGCACCAGCGAGATCATAATCGCGCGCTTGGTGCCCACCACGCGCGCGATCCGCTCGAACACCAGCGCGCCCAGGAACGCCACAAACTGCACCATCAGGTAGATCAGCAGCACAAAGCGCTGATCTTCGCCGGCGGCGCGCTGCTGCTCGGTAAACAGCTCCTGCGAAAGAAATACCGACGCCAGGCCGATCACGGTCTGAATGCCATCGTTATAGAACAGGTAGCCGACCAGATAGCGCAGCGTGTAGGGCAGCCGGCCCAGCTCGCGGAACGTTGCGCCAACCTCCGAAAAACCAATCGTCGCGTAGCTCTTGCCCGGCTGCAGCGTGCGCGCCGGCGCGCGGCTGCGCAGCCGCGCAAAGGTGATCAGCGCAAACCCGCCCCACCACACGCCCGCCGACAGCAGCGAGAGGCGCACAGCCATGCCCGCGCTGATGCCCAGGCTGTTGGCAAAAGTGAGCAGGGCGAAGTTCGCGGCCAGCAGGATTCCGCCGCCAAGGTAGCCAAGCGCAAAGCCGCGGCTCGAAACGCTATCGACCTTGTCCTCGCTGGCGATGTCGGGCAGAAAGGCGTTATACAAAACAATTGCCGCGCCAAAGGCCAGGTTCGCGACGATAAACAGTACCCCGCCCCAGAAATAGGTGTCGGCGGTGATAAAAAAGAACAGGCACGTCGCCAAAACGCCGATATAGCAGAAAAAAGCCATCAAGCGTTTTTTCAGGTGCGAATAATCGGCGATTGCGCCCAGGATTGGCAGAAAGAAGACCTGCAGGAATACGGAGAGCGAGATACACAGTGGGAAAAATGACTTTGCCGTCACTGCGCCGAACGGGCCAAGGCCCAGCACCACGCCATTCTCGCCCACGGCGCTCTGTGCCAGCGCAGTCAGGTAGGGCGCCAGCAGCGCGCCCGCGACCGTGGTGCTAAACGCCGAGTTGGCCCAGTCGTACATCGTCCAGCCAAAAATCTCGCGGCGGTCGTTTTTGGGGATGGGCTGTGTTGTTGCAATGGAGCCGGCCATACACACGTCCTTTCAGCCAGCGCGGCAATATAGCGCTCGGGTACTATACATAAACGCCACACAAGACACGTTTTCGCATCTCGTGTGGCGCCGATGACTTGCGGGCAGCGTTGGCATGCGGCGATGTTCCTTGGTTAGCGGGAGCTTTGTCGTTACTATCGCGAAGCAGATCGATTGAGCCACAGAGCGCACGGAGGGCACGGAGTTTCGGTTTCTTGCTCGGTAACCTCTGCGCGCTCTGTGGCTTTCACTGTTGGCAGAAAATTAGCGCCCGTGCCACTCTGGCTTGCGCTTCTCCAGAAACGCCCCCGTGCCTTCCTTGGCGTCCTCGGTCTGCACAATCGTGCCGAACAGCGCCGCCTCGTACATGCACGCGTCGGCCAGGGCCATGTCGTGCCCGCGGTTCACGGCCTGCTTGATCGCGGCGGCGGCCAGCGGCGCTTTGCCGGCGATCTGCTGCGCCAGCGCGCGGGCGGCCCCGGCCAGCTCGGCGGCCGGCACCACGCGCTCGACCATGCCGATGCGCAGGGCTTCTTCGGCGCTGATCATATCGCCGGTGAGGTTGAGCAGCTTGGCCATGCCCGGCCCGGCCAGGCGCGTCAGGCGCTGCGTGCCGCCCCAGCCGGCAATAATGCCCAGGTTGATCTCGGGCTGGCCGAGCCGGGCGCTGTCGGCGGCGATGCGAATATCGCAGCTCATCGCCAGCTCGCAGCCGCCGCCGAGCGCAAAGCCGTTCACCGCCGCGATCACGATCTTGCGCATCTGGGCGATGTACAGGCCTAGCTGGTGCCCGCGCTCGGCCAGCTGGCGGGCGGCGTCGGCGCTGGCCAGCGCGCGCAGCTCGTTGATGTCGGCGCCGGCCACAAACGCCTTTTCGCCCGCGCCGGTGATGATTGCCACGCGCAGGTCGGCATCTTCCTCAACTTCGCGCAGGCCCGCCGCAATATCGGCGATGGTGGCCTGGCTGAGCGCGTTCAGCACCTTCGGGCGGTTTACGGTGATCGTCGCAACCGCGCCGTCGCGCTCGAACAGAATGTTGTCGTAGCTCATACAATTCCTCTGCTGGCAGTCGGCAGTTTTCAGTGTTGAATGCTGGTGGTTCTGCAAAACCTCCGCGCCCTTTGCATACTCTGCGGTGAATAATCGGCCGTCGATTGTCGGCCATCAATAGTCGTAAAACCCTTTGCCCGATTTCTTGCCCATGGTGCCGGCCAGCACCATGCGCTTCAGCAGCGGCGGCGGGGCGAAGCGCGGCTCTTTGAACTCTTCAAACATGATGTTGGCAATGTAGTAGGTCGTGTCGAGCCCAACAAAATCGAGCAGGGTGAGCGGGCCCATGGGGTGGCCGCAGCCGAGCTTCATGCCCTCGTCGATGTCCTCGCGCGTGGCGACGCCCGCCTCCAGCACGCGCACCGCGTCGAGCAGGTAGGGTATCAGCAGGCGGTTGACGATGAAGCCGGGCGTGTCTTTCGCTTCGACGACGGTTTTGCCGAGCTTTGCGCCAAAATCCTTGAGCGTGGCCACAGTGCTGTCGCTGGTGGCAATCGAGCGCACCACCTCCACCAGTTTCATCACTGGCACGGGGTTAAAGAAGTGCAGGCCGGCAAAGCGATCCGGGCGCTTGGTCGTCGCGGCCATCTCGATAATCGTGAGGGACGAGGTGTTCGAGGCGAAGATGGTTTCGGGCGGGCAGAGCGCGTCGGGTGTGCTGAATAGCTCGCGCTTGGCGTCGAGGTTCTCAACAATCGCCTCGATCACGATCTGGCAGCCGGCAAAGGCGTCGAGCGCGGTGGTGGGGTGCAGGCGGCTCAGCGCGGCGTCGCGCGCCTCAGGCGCGAGCTTGCCCTTGCCCACATCCTTCTCAAGAAAGCCACCGATGCGCGCCATGCCCCGGTCGAGCAGCTCCTGCGATACCTCGCGCACCACGGTTTCCAGCCCCGATTGGGCGCAGACCTGGGCGATGCCGCCGCCCATCAGGCCGCAGCCCACCACCCCAACTTTTGTGATCTCCATTGATCGCTCCTATCTGCTATTAGCGCGCGGCGGCCGCGCAGGGCGTGTGGCACGCCGCGCCGCGAGCGGGATTGAATGTGTGCAGAAATCAGGCCGCGCCAATTATAGCATTGAGCTGGTTTTTGTAACAATTGGCGTGTTAAAAGAAATCAACAAGGATTACAAGGCCAGCTCATCGATGGGTAAACCGTCGATGGCAGTCTGGTTTGGCT
>LJCR01000418.1 GCA_001399705.1 Kouleothrix aurantiaca | reverse complement strand
GATCAGTTCGCGACGAGACAGGCCACGCGCGTGGGCGGCCAGGACGCGCTCGCGCAAATCGGTTGAATATGCTTTCATGCTGCTGATCGTACCACATGATCCATATCTTTGCACTTAGCTATAGTAGCCATGCCTCTGCTGCATCGATCGCCTCATGCGCCTCGGGGTAACGTCCCAGTTCACTGAGGCAAAACACTCGCACAATCTGAACCACCCGCACATCTCGCGCCGGCACATCTGGGGAAAGCTGCTGGCAGGCACGCTCATACCACGCTAGCGCCGCATCGTAGTGATCGAGCGCCCGCTTGTAATCCGGTATGTAGAGTACAGCAGTGCCCTGTGTCCAGTGCGCTTGGGCTTGTACCAGCGCATCTTCAGGACAGCGGACGGCTACGAGCTTGGCAGCGTCGCCGGCATGTATCGCGCGGCTCAAGTTGGAAAGCATGCTGCGCAGAACTTCTTGGTGCAGCGCGATCAGCAGATCAAGCGGAGAACAGGGCAAATCTGGCGGAAGTATCGCCTCTGGCGTCGCCGTTGCGGCAAGCGTTTGTGCCAACTCTTGGCAGAAGGAGGGACGATCTGTAGTGGACGTCATAGCGGCATTATCATTTCGCTCAAACATTGCGCAGCGAGGCGCGTTGTGCCGCGGCGAGAGTGAGGGTATTATTCTTCGTGTTTGAGCAGCAGTTCACGAATCTGAACATGAATATGCTGATCAGCTACTGCGAGCGTGTAGCGACCAGAAGGTAGCGCTTCAAAAGTAAAAAAACCGTGCCCGTCGCTGATTTGCTCGTAGCGCCGCCGCCCGGAGCGCATTGTCGCAATACATTCAGATACTCCTGTACCACCGCGTATCGCCTGACCGGTGACGCGCCAATAATCACCATCCGGTGGAGCGATCGTGACATCAACGGTCAGATCGGCTGCAATGTAGCGGCGAATCTGCTCCGGCCCTGCGCCACGCCGGCCTTCCGCAAAGGGAAGCGGCATTAGAATAGCCAGTACCGGACGACGACGTGATACGGGCGGCCTGCACAACGCTAGATCATGCAGGCAGATCGGACAATCACGGACATGCGCTGCTACCTGAAGCTGTTCAATACCTTCGAGTAACCCCAGCGCATAAGCTGCTAGCTGTTCAGCCTCAGGGCATTTTTCCTCAGTCAAACTGCTCATTGCTAAATGTTCAAGGCCGCGCCGTTGATTCATGATTACATCCCTTATAAGCTAACGTGAAAATAGAATCGAGAATCGCAGAACCAAGTACCATTGGCTTTCTATTTTCAACGCAGTATGTGCAGCCTTGCCGCGCATGTGGCTCTTAACTATATTTATATACTTCTCTTGAACATCATTACACCAATTTTCCTAATCGCTCCCTAGTAAATCCTGAATCTCAGCATCGGCCTCAAGTTTGCGGAAGATTCGATCAAGCATATCACTCACGGCGCGTGCTGTGGGTGGGCGATTTTTGATCTGCGTGCCTGCGCGCTCAAGTAAGGAAGCGATTTCACGTGGCTGCAAGCCCAGACCATATTTCCACCAAAACACCTGCCACTGCTGCCCATCAACGATTAGCTCGCGGCAGCGCTCACGAAAGCGCTGCCGAACGTGGGCTGAAAATGGCTCGCTCACTGTTTCGGCCAGTGCCTCTTCACCAGTTTCACCTATCCGTTGTTCGAGCGACTCAATGCGCCACAGGTTTCGTACGCGGCGCTGTTCGTGTATTACGGCCGTTATAGTAACCAACTTGATATACGCTAAGGCTTGCTCCAGCGTAGGGAATGATAGCCCACTACCAGCCGCCCGCCAGAAACGAAGCCATACCTGTTGAACGATGTCATCGGTCGAGGAGGCCTGAACGGCAGCGCGATTGATGTGCGCTTTGATAAATTCTGTGTAGGTGCGCGTGAGGATTTCACCAGCCTCTTCGTCAATGCGTAGGGGCGGATTTCCGCCATCATATATCAAGGCGCGACGAAATAACTCGAGACAGAAACGAGTATCACTCGGCTCATGCCGACGATATCGTGCGGTCTCGCGTTGGCAGGCATAATCGATCTCCGCCAACGGCCATTGTTCGAGCGCCAACCTATCCTGCTCAAACATATAATTATAATTCGCTATTCAAAATACCAGACTTTGGCTAGATCAATATAATATCATAGGTTGGTGTAGATTTATAGTTTGATTTCGGCTTCAATTTATTTGAGTAGAAATAATTTCTATCTTGAGTGCCATATGCCATGTCTATCATTACTTGGGCCTCTGTATGACTTCACCGCTGACTAGGGCGTCATATAGCTTCTCGCACGAAAATATCTGACAGGCGCCGATCCGGAGGTGGTTGTTCACCAAACAGGTGCTGAGCCTGGATTGGATCAAGCCAAAGGTGTCGTCGTGATAAGATTGACGCGGAGCGTGTTTGAGATAACTGAGCACAAAGAGCAGGCGGTCTTCGGGCACTGGCAACGGACAGTTGGTGTAGACGCTGAAGCTGCGCTCCTTGCGAGGTTTGTCGGTCATAGTCCATTGCTGAATGTGCTCCTGGAAGGCTTTTTCGAACGGTCCGACAATCGATGTAAATCCCTCATTCGTGAGCCTCGTCAAATCGAGCAATAGGGTCTCGCGTCCCACCACATTCTGAGAGTGCAGCATCGTCGTCCTCTGCTCATACATTTGAGCAGATCGCTCTACCATAAATCTCGATAAAGCCTAATATTTTTGGATGACGATGCGTCCTGAAATCTTTTAAGTCAAAGAGGCATTAAGGGCTATTGGAATTACCAAACCGACTTTTAAATAGTAAAGTAGGTTTATAAAGATAGAAAAATCGTTAACCTACGCTACATACCATATTTCTTCTAATTTGGACAAGTATCTGACACCTTGTGCCTGACGGATCGGTCGGGAGGGAGGGTCGTGGACAGCACTCACATCACGATCACTATCCAGGCATCGATCAGCGGAAGCTTAGCTGGTGAATTACATTTCAGTGGCATAGCGCAAACCTTGTGCCACTGGTATTAGAGTAATTCCTGCCTGAACGTGCTGCTGGCCTCGCCTACGCCGGTGGGTGTCTCTGCGACTCTTGTTTCCTTCACCATGCAAACGAGCGCTGGAAGTGCAGACAAACTGCTCCTCCAGCGCTCGCTGTAAACGATGAATGGGTTGTGTTTGCTCGCGTTCGCTTACTGCGTGAAGCCCAGGCCGCGCTCGCGCAGGCTGACAAACCGACCCGCGCTCACAATCAGGTGGTCAAGCACCTCGATATCGATCAGCTTGCCGGCCGCGACAATCTCGCGCGTGACCAGCACATCTTCAGGAGATGGCGTCGGGTCGCCCGATGGATGGTTATGGCTGACGATCAGCGCGGCGCTGTTGCGGCGAATAGCCTCCTTGAAGACCTCGCCCACGCGCACCATCGAGCTGTTCAGGCTGCCGATGTAGACCGTGTGCAGCGCCTGCACCCGGTTTTTGGTGTCCAGCAGCACCGTGCAGAGATGCTCCTGATCCCGGTGCCCCAGCTCCGCCATCAGCAACTGCGCCGCGTCGCCAGGCGCGCGAATCTGCAGCCGCTCGCCAGGAGCCACCAGCAGGCGACGGCCAACATCCAGCGCTGCCTTGAGCCGTGCCGCGCGGGCGCGGCCGAGGCCCGGCACGCGTTGCAGCTCGTCAATGCTGGCGCGCTGCAAGCCGTTCCAGTCGCCAAAGGTGCTGAGCAGCTGCTGCGCCAGCGTGAACGTGCTTGCGCGACCGGACCTTCCTGACAGCAGCGCGGCGATGATTTCCGCATCGGACAAGGCGGCCGCGCCGCAGCTGGCCAGGCGCGCAACTGGTCCTGTCTCCAGACTTCGATCCCTAGAGGCC
>LJCR01000416.1 GCA_001399705.1 Kouleothrix aurantiaca | reverse complement strand
CTCATGGGCTTTCCGCGCGCTGCCTGGGAGCAGCTTGCCACCCGCGTCAATGAGCTGTCGCTTGGGCAGGCCGAAGCGCGCAACCTGCGCCGGCACCTGTTCTCTGGCGCGGCCGACCTGGCGCTCGACCGGCAGGGGCGCATTCTGCTGCCGCAAAACCTTCGCGAATACGCCGGTCTGGGCGATCAGGTGATCGTCGCGGGCTTGAGCACGCACTTTGAAATCTGGGCGCAAGAGCGCTGGGGCCAGGTGCTCGATTCACTCGACACGAGTGCAACCGCGATCGCCGAGCAACTGTCGGCGCTGGGAATATAAATCTGCCGATTGCAGATTGGAATGCGCAGCAGCGATGAACGATGATCTGCAATCTGCCAGCTCCCAGCCGCAGTTTCGGCACGTGCCGGTGCTGCTGAACGAGGTAATCGGCGGGCTGGCGCCGCGCCCAGGCGGGCGCTATATCGACGGCACGCTGGGCGGCGGCGGCCACGCATTCGCGACGCTGGCGGCTAGCACGCCCGACGGTCGGCTGCTTGGCATCGACACCGACCCGGCTGCGCTGGCGGCCGCCGGGCAGCGGCTCGCACTGTATGGCGAGCGCGCAACCCTGGCGCACGGCAACTTCCGCGACATCGGGGCGATTGCGCAGGCGCACGGCTTCACCGCCGTCGACGGCATTCTGCTCGACCTGGGGGTTTCGTCGCACCAGCTCGATACGCCCGAGCGCGGCTTCTCGTTCACAGCCGACGCGCCGCTCGACATGCGGCTCAACCCGACCGAAGGGCCAAGCGCCGCCGACCTGGTGAACGAAACGCCGGAAGACGAGCTGGCCGACATCATTTACCAGTATGGCGAAGAGCGCGGCTCGCGGCGCGTCGCCCGCTTCATTGCCGAAGCGCGACGCAAGGCAGCCATCACCAGCACCGCGCAGCTCGCCGACCTGGTGGCGCACGCGCTGGGCGGCCGGCACGGCAAAATTCACCCGGCAACGCGCACGTTTCAAGCGCTGCGCATCGCCGTCAATAACGAGCTCGGGAGCCTTGAGGCAGCGCTGCCACAGGCCACCGAGCTTCTGGCGCCGGGCGGGCGGCTGGCCGTTATCTCGTTTCACTCACTGGAAGATCGGATCGTCAAGCTGTTTTTTCGCGCGGAGTCGGGCTATGGTGGCAGCCCGCGCAAGCAGCTCAGCATCCTGACCAAAAAGCCAATCGAAGCCTCGGACGACGAGGCGAGGCGCAACCCGCGCAGCCGGAGCGCCAAGCTCCGCATCGCGGCGAAGGCAAGCGAAGAGAACTGAGAGGGCGACCATGGCAGTCAACAGCCGTCAATTCTTCCCCATCGAGCAGGCGCGCGCGCGGCGCGTGCAGCTGCCCCGCTACCTTCAGCTCGACGGCGGGCGCTACCTGATCGCGGCGGCGGTGGTGTTCGCCCTGCTCAGCCTGATCTCGCTTGGCCAGACCGGGCGGCTCGCTACCCAGGGCTACGAGCTGGCGAACATGCAGCGCACCCAGCGCGAGCTGCTGCGCACGCACGGCGCGTTGCAGCTGCAGCTTTCCGAGGCGCAGTCGCTGGTGCAGATCGAGCAGCGCGCCAAGGCGCTGAATATGCAGCCCTTGACGCCCGACCAGGTTCGCTACGTTACGATTGCGCCACCTGCCGCACCCGTCGCGCCCGCTGAGGACGCGCCCAACCGATAATCCGGCCCGCCGGGTATCGCCAAGCATTATGGCAGTTCGCAGCCAACAACTGAAAAGCACAAAAAAACCGACCCGGCCGGTCGCGATCTCGCGCTGGCGGATCAACACGGTGCTGCTGGCAAGCGCGCTGGCGTTTGTGATTGTGACGCTGCGCCTTGGGAACCTGCAGGTTGTGCAGAGCGCCAAGCTTTCGAGCATGGCGCACAGCGAAATCAAGCAGCAGATCACGCTCAACCCGCGCCGCGGCACCATCCGCGACCGGGCCGGCAACGTGGTGGCGCTGGATGTGGATCGCGAAAGCCTGTTCGCCGTGCCACCCGAGATCAACAAGGAAAAAGCCCCGCGCCTGGCGCTGATGCTGGCCGGCCTGCTTGGCAAGCCCGCGCCCGACCTGCTCGCCGCCATGCAGGACCCCGACAGCATGTGGATGCCGCTCAAGCGCTGGCTCGATCCCGAGATTGCCCAGCAGGTTGCGAAGATCCTGGAAGACGAGCCGGGCTTCAGCATGGTCTACGAGCCGCGCCGCGTGTACCCGCAGCAAAACTTCGCCGCACAGACGATTGGCGCGGTGAACCTGCAAGGCGTGGGCATTAGCGGCATCGAGGGCTTCTACAACGATGACTTGATCGGCAGCACTGGTATGATCACCGCCGAGGTGGATGCCCAGTCGCAGCCGATCTGGATCGCGCCGCAGCAGAGCAAGCCCGCCAGCGATGGCGCCGACCTGCAGCTCACGCTCGATCCACTCATTCAGCACCTGGCCGAAGTTGAGCTGAAGAATGCGGTAGACGCGCACCAGGCCGACGGCGGCACCGTCATTGTCATCGAGCCGAAAACCGGCGCGATTCGCGCAATGGCGAGCTACCCAACCTTCGACCCGAACCGCTACTACGACTACGACCCCGAGATGTACAACCTGAACCCGGCCATCGCCAAGGGCTACGAGCCGGGCTCGACCTTCAAGCTGGTGACGGTGGCGGCGGGTTTGCAAGCGCACGCATTCACCGCCGACACAACCGTGGAAGATGGCGGGTCGATCGAGCGCTACGGCTGGTCGCTCAAGAACTGGAACGGCGGCGGGCACGGCGCGATCACACCCGCCGACATGCTGTACTACTCCAGCAATGTCGCGGCGCTGCAGTTCAACGAGATGACCGGCAAGAAAAGTTCTATGCCATGGTGCAGGCGTTTGGCTACGGCAAGGCCACCGGCATCGATCTGGCGGGCGAGGGCGAGGGGATTGTGAAGGACCCGAACGCCGAAACCTGGAGCCCGCTCGACCTTGATACCAACGCATTTGGGCAGGCCATTCTGGTGACGCCGCTGCAGCAGGTGCGTATGGTCGCGGCGCTCGGCAATAATGGGCAGTTGATGCGGCCCTATGTGGTCGAAAAGGTCTGCCACGCCGACAACTGCAGCACCACGCAGCCGCAGCCGCAGGGCCAGCCGGTTTCGCCCGAAGTGGCGCAAGCCATTCGCGGCATGATTGTGAAATCGGGCAATGGTTACGTCAACCCGGTCAAGCCCGATACGCTCTGGCTGGTGCCGGGCTACGCGGTTGGCGCAAAAACCGGCACCTCGCAGATTCCCGACGGGCATGGCGGCTATAGCGAAGGCACGATTGGCTCGGTCGCCGGGCTGGCCCCGATCGACAGCGCGCGCTACGCCATCCTGGTGAAAATTGATTATCCGAAGGACGACCCGTTCGGCGTGAACACGGCCCTGCCAGTGTATCGCAAAATCGTCGAGCAGCTGATGCGCTACGAGCGCATCGCGCCCGACCCGAACTTCGTCGGTCCCGACCAGGTGCCAGGCGTGGCGATTGCCGCGCACTAGGCCCGCAGGTGCGCCGGGCGCATCTGTAACTGATACAGATAATCTATGCTACAATGCCGCCGAAATCGGGCTTATTCTGGAGGATTTCGCGGTGTTGAGATTGGATGAAGTGCTGGCCGGAGTGCAGCTGGAAACTGGGCGCATGTCGCCCACAGTGCCAGCGCCTTTCGGGCAGGTTGCCTTCGACGAGGCGGTGATCGACTCGCGGCTGGCAACTCCCGGCTCCCTGTTCGTCGCGCTGAGCGGCGAGCGGGTTGACGGGCACAATTTCCTGGCCGACGCCGTCGCGCGTGGCGCCACTGCGGCGCTGGTGCGGCGCGAGCGGGCCGGCACGCTGCAGCTCGACAAACC
>LJCR01000417.1 GCA_001399705.1 Kouleothrix aurantiaca | reverse complement strand
GGCTGCCACATTGTAGCAGAAACCGACGTGGAAAATGCCTACGATCTCGCTCGACGCGAAGCGGCGTCCGCTGCAAGCGCGTGTTGGGCGGTGCCGTTGATCAACGTTATTGACCAGTAGGCGTGTTCTCATTGTCAAGTGACCGTTCCGTCTCAGTCGCAAAGATCGAGCGCAGATTTTCGAGTGCAGTCAGTGCATCCAGATCAAACGTCGCGGTGCTGGTTGGGATTGCGCGGAGAAAATATACGGCGAGTATAGCAATAACCAGCGGAAAGAGGCCACAGTTCCAAGAAAGTTGCCCAAGAACGGCGAAGTAGAGTGGACCAAGTACAAACAGCAGACCAAACAAGAGCGGGATAATTGCTCCGATCCTGCTTGCCAGCACGCTCGAACGATGCGGTTGAATGGTCAACGTAATGCTTGCCCCGTCAGGTGTCGGCTCTATGACGCCATCGATCTGATTTTCGTAGATGCGTTTCCCTGTTGGGATGCGACAGATTGAAAAGCGATAGCCGGTGATCGTTCCAGCAAAAAGCCACGTTCGCGGTCGCGGCTGTAAGGGAAAGATTGGTGTTTGCTTTTCAATAGAACGGGTAAGACGCTGGAGTGCCTCTTCCGCAGAGAGTCGGGTGTTCATCAGAATGCGTCGATCTGGTGGCTGAGACGATGGCATGAGACGATCCTGTTACGTATGATCGCGACACTAAGACCTTGAAGCGGGATTGCACGTTCTCGCTTGATGAGGCCCGCCCAACGGGTTGGCGTTCAGTTGCCGCGAGCGCGCTGCTCAAGCTTCTCTCAAAAAAGGGCGATCTTGCGCGCGAAGCGGTCAACTGCAACGCCGTGTTCGGCAGCAGCCGCTCGCCATTTATCCGTTCAGGTCAGAGAAATACGAGATAGTACATTCTTTGATGAATAGATAATATCTGCTATCCTCGCGGCGGACCTTTCCGGATCCGTGCGCGTTGTTCCGCGATTGAGCCTCGCTCATTATTGAAATTTTCCAGCCACCATGTGACGCCAACAGCTTGGTAGGCTTCGACCAGGGCACGATCTGCAGCACTATCCTCGCCTGTGGTAATCCCCCAGTGGACGAGATCATATGTTGAGCTATCAATTCCACCGGGATGCTGTGCTTGCACGTACGACAACGCCTCCTGTATTCGCTCCGGTGACATTTGTTGCGTGAACGAGAGACCTCGCTCCAACGGAAAAGTACCATTCCATTGAGCAGCACGCCGAAATGGCTTCTTGTTCGGCCAAATGCCTGCGACCCAAATCGGAATCTGCGGCTGCACCGGTTTGGGGAGAAAGTGGGCGTTCGTCACCTGGTAGTGAGTGCCGATATAGCTGAATGATTCGCCGGACCACAAGCCCTGTAGGACAGCGAGGGCCTCATCCAACATCGCTCCATGGGCGCGATCATCGCCGACTTCATTGAAACACATATACTCAGAACCACCACCAATGCCCACGCCAAGGATGAGCCGGCCACGAGAGAGATGATCGAGCGTAACCGTTTCGCGTGCCAGTTTCCACGGTCGTCGGCGTGGCAGTGGGGTGACCATGGGTCCAAGTTTGATGGACGTGGTGCGAAGTGCAACTGCAGCAAGTAAGAGCCAGGGGTCGGTAAGGGCGACCGGCCAGTCGGCACCAATATGATCCCAGATAAAAAATCCATCCCAGCCTGACTGCTCGGCTTCGTAGGCGAGTTCAGCGACGAAGTGAGGGTCGGCAAAATCGTTGCCTTGACCACCAAAAGTGCCGATGTTGGGAATATCAACGGCAAAGCGCATACAAGCTCCTTCTTGTAGATGCGGATCACCGGGGTAGCGTATACCGAGGCTGTGTCAGAAACGGTCACAGGATGTGCAGCTGCGCTTGAACTGCGGCCGAACGCCTTGCGCTTCAGCGGCGGCGCACTCATAGATCGGGACGGCTTTCGGGCTGATTCCAAGTTTCGAAAAAGCCCCGATCTTGCGGGCGCGAAGCGCCGTCCGCTGCAAGCGCTTGTTCGGCCGCAGCCGATAGTATGTATCCGTTCAGGGGTTGCAGCAGAAAAACGGCATTCTGGCGCTGAATCGCTCTCAGGGCAGGCGTATGATAAGCTCAATTCGACGATACGTAACCGCAACTCAGAGCCATTTTTACAACCCCTGAACGGATACCGATAGTATGGCTTTCAAAAGCGATATATTTACGTCCGTCGCTGTAAACTTTCGCTCGGCACAAATCGTGTGACGAGTTCTCCATCGTCGTCTGCCATAATCTTGATGCGCTTTGGCGTTATCGCGATCACTGTTGCAGTGAGTGGAACCACATATGGTCCGCCTGGCAAGCGTTTGAGCCAGATCACCGATTCACCTGGCTGGAATGATTGCTCAGCCGGTACAGGCGTTGAAAATAGCTCGTATTCGAGCAGGCGTGCCGTACGATGGCTGCAAACAGTACAGCTACCAGCCAGCACGAGATCGCCAGCGACAATAGCGCCTCCGTCCAGTTTGATATGTCGCAACTCACCACAGTGCGGACACCAAACACGATCAAGAATAAGCTCCTGTTTGTCAGCAGGAATTTGTTCCCAAAGCTGTTGTGCTTCGGTCGTCCAACCGCTCATGGCCTATCCGTAAATAGTCAGTACTATTCCGTCTGTGGTGCATTATAGCAGTATTGATGTGCAAATAGACACGAAGAAAGCGTGCAGGAGACCGCCTCGGTTGGTCGGTTTGGCCGTGGCGTATAGCAAGAGACGCAACGGGCGTGATACGCAGCACATATTTCGCGAAGCAAGCTCGCGGGCTGGAATCCTTACGGCTTTTCAACTGGTACAGGTGGACTTGGTAGCGGCCGAACGGTTTGGTGTTCAGTTGCCGCGAGCGCGCTGTATGAGATCACGTCAAAAAAGCACCGATCTCGCGCGCGAAGCGGTCAGCTGCAACACCGTGTTCGGCGGCATGCAGGTCGTGTTGCACTATGGTCGAAACCGACTCCTACAATTTCCGAGCACTATCCGAATGCTTCATTGTACCAGGGTCTTAGGCAAAATGATTCCGTATGAGCGTAATTGCCCTGTAAACGGTTCTCTTTCCAACGTTGAGAAGTATTCTCCATACCTTATCTGCTGTAGTAATATGATGTGCTAGGGCAAAACCATAAACACATCCCGTGTCATGAGCCCCAAAAACTAACAATGTGGGATGAGAGTCCTTTTCCGGCGCGGGGACGCGAAGTGTAGCAGGCCGGTCAAGACGGTGGTCTGTGCAAATTGTACTTTTAGTGCATCTCGGTAGGTTTGCAGAGTTTGTGTCCTCACGCTTGGTCTTGAATCGCCCTGCTTCACAGGGTCCTGATCCGCGCCGGCGAAAGAAAAGGCTCTCAGGCTCAGTTGGCAGATAATGGGGCTGACCACACCCGATCAGTGATGCTGGCAATCTGCTATTACCTTCATCTCATCACACGAGTGCAATCCTCCGCGATAATCTCGCTCGTAGCTCAGGCCGGATGAGCACCAAATATGGCAATTGGAACGCCTAGTTTGTCTGCGAGGGGTGTTGTATGACACACAACCACCAGCAGGCTCAGACCGCGTCATCTCATAATCCAGCATATATTGAGGTGGCGACGAACGAAGAAACCGAGTGTAATACTGATCATCTCCTCCTTTCAAGCGACGTATATCAATGGAAAGGAATTACCGTTCGCTATTACGATCTGGCACCACGCCCTGATCTAATCGAGCTGCCTGAACAGTCCCTATAGCTAAGTGCAAAACCATTGATCAAGATTGGGAGGAAATCGGTACCCACAGTGCTGGAAAAAGGCTCGTGCATCGGCAGCCGAGATTTGCTGCAGGGCTCTCGCGATTGCGTCCTCCAGTTTGT
>LJCR01000415.1 GCA_001399705.1 Kouleothrix aurantiaca | reverse complement strand
CTCGTCGAGCAGCAGCACATCGGGTTCCTGCGCCAGCGCACGCGCCAGAAAGACGCGCTGCTGCTGCCCGCCCGAAAGCTGAGCAATCGGCCGGGCGGCGAACGCGGCCATACCGACCTGAGCGAGGCACTCCTGCGCGATGGCGCGGTCGGCCGGGCCGGGGCGGCGGAACCAGCCCAGGCGGCCGTAGCGCCCCATCAGCACCACATCGGCAACGGTGGCGGGAAAGCGCCAGTTGATCGCGTCGCGCTGCGGCACGTAGGCGAGCTGGCGACCGCGCCGGGCCAGCGCCTGCCCGCCAACGGCGACGCTGCCAGCCGCGCGCGGCACCAGGCCGAGAATGGCCTTCAACAGCGTGGTTTTGCCCGCGCCGTTCGGCCCGATGATGCCAACCAGCTGGCCGGCCGGCAGTGCAAACGATATGTCTTCCAGCGCGGGCTGCGCGCCGTACTGGACGCTCAGGCCCAGCACAGCCAGCGCGGGCGTGGCAGCGAGCCGGGTTTC
The DNA here is from genome assembly GCA_001399705.1 of Kouleothrix aurantiaca. GTDB lineage: Bacteria > Chloroflexota > Chloroflexia > Chloroflexales > Roseiflexaceae > Kouleothrix > Kouleothrix aurantiaca. Next base: position 3,378 of record LJCR01000415.1, on the reverse strand, counting down.
GAATTTGGATTGGAGAGCGATCACGACGGTTATTCCTGTACTATTTCTATGGAAGCGCGTAGAAACGCTTAACCACGAAGACTCAAAGGGACGAAGGGCTTATTTTATCCACAGATTACGCAGATTACGCAGATAAAGCAGTCCTGTAGGAACCAAGAACTGAGAACCAGCCATCGTGTTCTAACGCAATCCTATTTGCATTTGTAGAGTGGATGACTCGTCCCATCCCCTAACTTCCATCTCCCATCCCCCACTATTGCAGCGCATCGACGATGGTGCGCATGTCGTAGCGCAACATGTCGGCATAGCTCGCCACACCCAAGCCAGCCTCGCCCAGCGTGTCGGTGTAGAGGTTTGCCACGACTTTCACGCCAGCCTCGCGGGCGATGGTGGCGGTAAGCTGCGGGCTGAACTGCGATTCGGAAAACACAGCTTTGACGTTTTGCGCCTTGATCTGCTGCACCAGCGCGACCAGATCGCCCGCCGGCGGCTCGCTTTCGGCGCTGCCAAGCAGGTTCCCGACGATGGTGAAGCCATACTCCTGCGCAAAGTAGGGCAGCGCGTCGTGGTTGGTGACGATTTTGCGCGACTCGGCCGGCAGCGCGGCGGCCTGCTGTTTTAGCTCCTCGTTGAGCGCCAGCAGCTCCTTGCTGTATGCGGCTGCGTTGGCGGTGTAAATCGCGCGCCCGTCCGGGTCGATGCCGATCAGGCCGTCGCGAATTTTCTCAAGGTAGCGCGCGCCAAAGGCTGCGCTCATCCAAAAATGCGGGTTGCCCTCGCGGAACTCGTCGTTTGCGCCGAGCGCGGGCAGCCCTTCCGAAACGGCGATCTGCGGCTGGCCGGGGCGCGCGGCGTTGCGCAGCAGATCGGCCAGCCACTCCTCCAGGCCGTGCCCGTTGTAGAACACAATGTCGGCCTCGGCCAGCGCGTCGGCATAGGGCAGCAGCACGTGGTCTTTGATCTGCGGAAACGCGCCCCGGCTGCGCTCGCGGAAGTTCGCCCAGGTATGGTGAATATACAGCGACGCGCCATTGTCGATCAGCCAGAGCTTGCCGTCCACCAGCAGCATGTTGGTGTTGCGGGCGGTGCGGTCGACATTCATGATGTAGGCGTCGAACCAGGCGATCGCGGACGCAAGCTGCAGGGCTTCGGGCGAGGCCAGCGCGGGCTCAAAGGCCAGCGCGCCGGGCAGAAAGGCCAGCGCGAGGTTCAGGCCGGTGCTGGCGCGCATCAGGTCCTGGATTTCTTCGTGCGGCTCGCTGCGGCTAAACGCGTCGTCCAGCTCGACAAAGGCCAGCTCAGGGATGGGCAAGCCCAGCGCGCGGCCGATCTCGCCGGCCACAAGCTCGGCGATCAGCGATTTGCGGCCCTGGCCCGCGCCACGAAATTTCAGCACATACAGCTCGCCATCGCTGGCCTCGATGATTGCGGGCAGCGAGCCGCCTTCGCGCAGCGGCGTGATGTAGCGGGTGGCATCGACGGTGCGGATTGCTTGCATTGTATGTCCAGTTACAGGTTGCAGGTTTGCAAGTTGCAGGTTACCGAACTCGACATTCAAAACTTCTCTAACCACCCATCATCTTGTCACCCACTCACCCTGCCACTTGCTTATCACAAGCTCCTGACCTATGTCTCCTGAATCCTGACTTCTGGCTTCTGTATGCTCGGTATGGCCGTAGTATAGCACGCCTGTACAATATGCCGCCGCGTCTGTGCTATGATTGCGCATGGAATTGTGCTGTGAAGAGGAGCCACGAGTGAACCGCAAATGCCGCCGCCGAACTGCCCCTGGTTCTCGGGCTTCAGCCGGTTCCAGAACACCGAAGCGACCTGCGGCATTTCGCTGGCCACAGTAGCTTCGCGCTGGACAATCGACGCCATCGTCACAATCTGGTGGACGCTCGCATCAGGAACGCGCACGGCCGTCTCAAACGTGGCATATTGCTCGTCGAAACGATTCAGCAGCAGCTCGATCACGTCGGTGACAGTTGCAGTTGTGGCAATTCGGTAGGTATCGGGGAAGAGATAGCCTTCCAGCGAAGCGCCTTCCGGCAGGCTGTTCAGGCGGAAATGCGTTTGTTTGAAAGCAGCGCCATTGCGCGCCACCGCCAGAAATTGCTCGGCAGTGACGGATGGCAGACCGGCCTGGCCCACGCGGTCGGCAATTTCCTCAAGCCGCAGCCCTTCAATAATCGTGAGCTGCGATTCTTCGATTTTGATCCCGGTCTGTAAGGCGGCCATGATCTGGCCCATGGTCATGTCGGGGCGCAGCATATAGCGCCCGGCGCGCAGTTTGCCGTCGAAGCCCTGGGTGCGCACAAGGTAGGTGAAGAGCTGGGGAATGCGAATCAGCCCAGCGCTGCGGAGCTGGGTGGCGATTTGGCTGGTCGATTCGCCTTGCTCAACTACAAACGCAACCGGTGTGGAGTCGTCGCCTGCCGGCCGGCGAATTTCGCGCAGCACAATCGCGCTGACACAGGCAACCATTAACGCAATCAGCGCTACCCCGAGAAAGAGGGCGCGCAATGTTCTAGACAACGAGAACCTCCCTGGAACATGGTATTGGCGAGCGGCACGCCATACGCATGAACGTGCCGCCAGCAATTGCAACTATGGCGCGGCTGTAGGTGACTCGGCGGGGGTGCCCGAAAGATCGGCCGGCTCATTTTCGACTGGAACGGTGCCTTCTGGCTGCGATAAGAGCGATCGATTAACCCACCCCTCGCCGTTCGCGCTTGTGATCTGCGACGAGGAGGCGGATTTTTCACCCAGCCGAATATGATACCACTGCCCATCGGCCGTAACGCCAAGAAACACAACCTGGTCGCCCTGGCTGATGCGCCCAATCACCTCGCCGCCGCTCACCTGCGGCAGCGCGCGCACATTCGCCGCCGCGCGCACCGTACCGGTGATCAAAGCCTCGGCGGTGGCGGTTGGCAGCGGTGTGGTGCTGGCTCCTGGGGTTGCCGCTTCGGGAAGGGCGGCGCTGGTGTCGGCAGTGGGCGCAGGTGCGGCGAGCACGGCCGGGGCGACTGGCTCAAATCCAACTTCGCGCAGCTGTGTGCGCAAGTCGCCAAGCATCTTCCAGGCTACGATCAGCGCCACCAGCATGAGCACGCAGGCAACCGCAGTTTTAATCAAATCGGCGCCGCGCCGCAGCATGTTCTGGCTTTGCATTTCGTTCAGCGCGCTGCGTGCGGCCCCCGCCACCGACTCGCCCCAGCTGGTCTTGCCCCGGTCGTCGCGCGCCACCCGGCGCAGCTCGATCAGGGCGCGGGCATCGCCAACCACGGCCAATGCGCGCACTGCGCTCCAGCGCACATTGCTATTGGGGTGGCGCAGCGCTTCCAGAAGTGGCCCGGCCGCGTGCCCGTCGCC
>LJCR01000414.1 GCA_001399705.1 Kouleothrix aurantiaca | reverse complement strand
GCAGCGCGCGTTTGTCGCGCAGAACCGCCAGCACCTGCTCGCCGCTGAGCTGCTTGCCGTCCTGCGCCAGCCCGGCCGCCTCGCCAACCGCGATCTTGATCTGCTCCGCGCCGCCATTTATCGCATCGAGCGCCACCAACCACACGCCATGGGGGAAGCTGGCCCGCGCCTGCCCGCCTGCCTCGATCGACAGGCGCGTTTTGCCCATGCCACCCGCGCCAACGATCGTGATCAGGCGGTAGCGCGGGTCAACCAATCGTTCCAGCAGCTGCGCCTGCTCGGTTTCGCGGCCAAAGAACACGCCCGTCTGCGGCGGCAGGTTGTCGCGGGTGTCGATGCCACCTCTTGCCAGCGGCGCGCCCGCGAAAATTCGCTCGCGCAGCTGCCGCGTTTCCGCTTCTGGCTCCACACCCAGCTCATTCCACAGCACGCGTTCGCACAGCTCGAACTGCGCGAGCGCCGCGTTGCGATCGCCAAGCTGGGCGTGCGCGGTCATCGTGGCGCGGTGGGCGGCTTCCAGCCACGGCTCCAGCGCAAGCTGGCGCTGCGCAATGTCGAGCGCTGCTGGCCATTCGCCACGCGCCAGCCGCGCCTCGCGCAGCAGCGTCATCGCCACGAGGGCGCGCTGCCCGTAGTGCTCGCGCTGGGCAGCCAGCCAAGTTTCCCAGGTTTCGCTGGCGAAGTTGAGGCCAGCCAGGAGCTCGCCGCGTACCAGCGCGACGGCTTCATCCAGTCGCGCCAGGCAGGTCGGGCAGCCGGCCAGCTCGCGATGGGCGTGCGCTTCCACTGCCGCCACCTGCCGCTCGAACACGGCCAGGTCGACGGTGATGTCGTCGCCGCTGCGCAGAGCGATTTGTTTGCGGTCGATCTCGAGCCACGCCGGCGCGGCGTGTTCGTCCTCAATCGTGCCGCGCAGGCGAGTGAGCCGGTTGCGCAGGTAGGTCAGGGCCTCGACGTCGGGGCGATCGGGGGCGAGCAGGCTGGCCAGCGTTTCGCGGCGCTGGGCGCTGCCCTGGTGCGCGGCGAGGCAGGCCAGCAGCACGCGCTCGGCGTCGGTGCGAAAGGTGGCGGCAGCGCCGGCCAGCCGCACCTGCAACGGCCCGAGCATCGCAATGTCCAGCCGGGGTCTCGTGTTCCCGCTCATCGTTCTTCTCGTGGCTACGCACCCAAAATCCCATCGGCCTGGGTGCGCTGTGGGTGCGGGGTTTTCCTATCGTGCAGCCACCGACACGGCTCACCGCGAGCCGGGTGAACACGCAAGGAGACCTCCCATGGAACGCATGCGCCGCTGGAAGCTGATCGTCCTCGCCGCCGTCGTGCCCACGCTCATCGCCCTGCAGCCGATTATTACCTTCGCAAGCGATTGCACGGGCTCGCACTGTGGCGGCTAGGCGCAAGCACATGGTATCGCATGTGGCTGAATAGTCGCAGACGCACGACGCACTATCTCACCAGAGTGTAGTGCGTCGTGATCTGGTGAGCTTGGATTACGCTGACCGGTTTTTCTCAGTTCGATCGGCAGGTGTACCCAGGGCGCGAGCAATCGCCCTGGCCCGTTCGATGAAATCGGGATTCCCAAGTGCTTCAGCTATGCTGGCAGCGCTGGCAATCAATTGCCGCGCCTGACGCGGGTCGCTGTCGGCCAGAAGCTCGGCCAGGCCAATCGACACAAGGCATTCGGCGCGCTGGAGCTTGTCGTGCTGAGCGATCTGAAGCGCCTGGCGATACAGGGCTTCGGCGCGCTGCGTATCGCCAAGCTCGCGCTTGGATTCGGCCAGGTTGAGCATCGCAGTTGCCATTGTCGAGCGATTCCCCAGCTGCTCAGAAAGCTGCAGTGCTTGCTCGTGATATTCTGCGGCGCGACCGAAATGGCCTTGCAGCAGCGCATTTCGGCCCAGGTTGTTGTACATCTCGGCTTGCCCGGTAGCATTGCCGCTGCGGATCGCCAGTTCCAGCCCGTGTTGTAAGTGCTGTTGTGCGCCCGAATAATCGCCCCGCTCGGTGGCGACAATGCTCAGGTTGTTGAACAGCAGCGCTTGCAGATGGCGATTGTCGATCTCTTCGCAGAGCCGCAGGGCGTGTTCCATAAACTGCTGAGCTGCCTCCAAATCACCCTGGTGGTGGCATACCAGGCCCAGGCTGTTCAGGCTGACGCTCAGGGTGGTGGCGTTGCCCAGCTTGCGCCAGGCGTCGCACGCCCGCTGCACATGATCGTGCGCGGCGTCGTAGCGGCCCTGGATGTCGTCGATGATTCCCAGCTGATGGTGCACCCAGCCGATAATGTGGGTGGAATCGATGTCCTTGGCAGCTGTCATGGCATGATCCAGGTTGTGGCGCGCCGCATCGTACTTGCCGAGCCGCCACAGCGCTTCGCCCCACCACACGTGCGCCATCCCTTCGGCCCAGCGGTCGGCGCACGCGGCAGCCAGCTTCAAGGCCGCCTGCGCGCTTTGCATGGCCGGCCAGTGCTGGCCGAGGCGGTTTTGGAAGCGCGCCCGCTCGACACTGGCGCGGGTCGCCAGCGCGACGCCGCTCGCGTCCCAGCCGGTCGCAGCGTCGGCAGCTGCACGCATCACGGCCTCGCCCTCGCGCGCCAACCCGCGCAGCTGGTAGTAGATCGACAGCGCGGTGAGCGCCGGGGCGAGCCAGTCGGCGCGGCGCTGAGCTATGCCGGTCTGCCAGGCCAGGCGCATGTTCTCGATATCTGGCTCGAGCAGCGTGATTGAATCCTGTGGCCCGTGCCCCTGTAGCGGCTCGGCGTGCGCGGCCAGCATGGCAAGAAACAGCAGCGTGCATGGCACGTTTATCGCAGCTCGTAGCCCCAAAATCAACCTCGGCAATAGGAAGCTAACACCCAGGAAACCGTGACGCTACGGGGCAGCAAGCCACTAAAAACCACCAACAATTTCATTCAATCCGTCAATCACATCATCAAGCTCTTCGGGCTGAATTTCCCCAAGCCGATTGCTCAGGCGTTCAACCGAGAGTGTGCGAATCTGGCTGATTTTGACCCACGAGCGCTTCGGCAGCGTGCTGGTTGTGATTTCCAGCGTCAGCGGGAAGCCGGCATTTGGCTCCTGGCTGGTGATAGCGAGTGCGATAACGGTGCCTGAGCGCTGGTTGAAAATGTCGTGGCTGATGATCAGAACCGGGCGCACGCCAGCCTGTTCATGGCCGCGCACGGGGTTGAGATCGGCCCACCAGATCTCGCCTCTTAATACTCGGGCCATTCCGAAAGCTCCTGCTCTATTCCTTCCTCGGCTAGTGCTTGTTCTGCCTGCGGGTCGAGTTTCGCGCTTTCGCGGGCCAGGCGGCTGCGGCGCAGGCGGGCGAGCTTGTCCTGAAGGGCTTCCTGAATAGCTTTGCTTCGATTGGGAAAGACATGCTGTGCCACAAGCTGATCCAATTGCGTGAGCAGTTCACGGTCAATTGTCACTGCAACCTTGGTTGTTGTCATTCCGCCCTCCTTAACTGGTATGATAGTTTATCATACTTCATTGGGGTACGTTTGTCGATACCAGGCTCGCAACCCTGCGACTGACAATCAAAAGACTCGCCAGCGAGGCACAGAGACTCGGAGAGTTTAGGGTCTGGGTTTTGGATTGGGCCTGCACCACGCCAACCTGCAACCTGCAAACCTACAACCCGGTGCTCACGCCAGCAGGCGCAGCAGCCGGCACCACGCCCCGCATTCGGCTGGGCTGGCGGGCGGCGCGAGGCGCAGCGCGCTTTCCAGCAGGGCGTTGTAGCGCGCCGCGTCGAAGTCGCGGCAGACCAGCGCGTTGGCGCGGCCGGCCCGCGTTGCCAGCGAGAAGCCGCGCCAGCCGACGCGCATATGTCGCCGCTCAAGCGCGGCCAGCGTAGGGTCGGCCGCGACCGCCACC
>LJCR01000413.1 GCA_001399705.1 Kouleothrix aurantiaca | reverse complement strand
ATCTGCACCTGGTCGCGCGGGAAGATCGGGTCGACCTTCTCCAGCAGCTTCTCGACATCTTCCGGCGTGGTCGAGTACAGCGCGATCACTTCCTGCACGTGCGGGAAATCTTCGATAAAGGTATACAGGCCCTCGATCGCTTTGGCGCGCGTGCGGGTGCGCTCGTAGGGCACAATCTCGCCTTCGTCGAGCAGCATCAGCGGCTTGATGCGCTGCATCGAGCCAAGCACCGAGGTTGCCAGCGAAAGGCGGCCGGTGTGCTCAAGATACTCGATTGTGTCCACGAAAAAGACCACGTGGCAGTGCTGGTTCAGGTTGTTGATCAGCTGCGCAACCTCGGCGGGCGTCGCGCCATCGCGCACCGCGCGCGCCGCGTGCGTTACCACCAAACCCAGGCCCATCGAGGCCAGCTTGGTGTCGATGACTTCGATGCGCGTGGCCGAGGCGGGCAGGCGCGCGCGGGCCTGCTGCGCGGCGCGGCATGTCGAGCCGAGCCGGCCCGACAGGTGCAGCGAGAAAATATAGTCGTAGTCCGGGGTCAGCCGCCGGTACAGCTGCTCGTACATAATCGGCGGCGGGGACGAGGTGGTGGCTTTGATGCGCCCATCCTGCATCCACTGGTAAAATTGGTCGTTGGTAATATCCAGACCAGCCCGGAAGGTCTGTTCGCCGACGTGCAGATACATCGGCACCACCTCGATGCCAAGCTCGTGCGCCAGGCCCAGGGGGATGTCGGCGGTGCTGTCGGTGACGATTTTAATACCGGCCATGCGCTGGCCTCCCTCCACACAGAATTAGAACAATGCAGTAGAACGCAGAAAAGATATTGTACCGCAATCCGGCCACGATTGCGCGCTATTCGGCCGAAAGAATATAGGTGTACAGTGGCTGCCCGCCGTTCTGTATTTCAACCTCGATATCGGGGAAGCGCGCCCCGATGCGCTCGCCCAGCGCGGCAGCCGCCTCGGGGCTGGTATCCGCGCCGTAATAGACGGTCAGAATTTCGCAGTCGTCCAGGCCCATGCGCGCCAGCAAGTCGTCGATCACCGCCTGCGGCTCGTCGGCCGCGGTCACAAGGTCGCCGTTCAGCAGCCCGATCGTCTGCCCGGCGCGCACCGCCACGTCGTCGACGGTTGCGTCGCGCACGGCGGTGGTCACCTCGGCGGTGGCGATCTGCTGCATCGCGCCGCTCATGGCGCGCACATTCGTCGCCAGGTCGTTCTGGTAGTTGAAGCTGAGCAGCGCAGCCATGCCCTGCGGCGCGGTTTTGGTCGGCAGTACCTCGATGCGCTTTTTGCTCAGGCTGGCCGTCTGCCGCGCCGCCATAATCACATTGCCATTGTTCGGCAGCACAATCACATCCTGCTGCGGCAACTGCTCGATCGCGGCCAGCAGATCTTCGGTGCTGGGGTTCATGGTTTGCCCGCCGCCCACCACCGCGCCGGCCTGCAAATCGCGGAACAGCGCCGCAAAGCCCGGGCCGGGCGCGACCGCCACCACACCTACTGCCGTATCGACGGCGGGCGCGTCGGGCGCAACATCGGCCTTCTGGTGCAGCTGCTCGCGCTGCACGTCCATGTTGGTGATTTCGATCTGCTCCAGCGCGCCAAAATCAATCGCGTAGTTCAGCGCCTCGCCGGGCCGCAGCAGGTGGACATGCACTTTGATCAGTTCGTCGTCGCCCACAATCACTGCCGACTGGCCCATGCCCGCGAGCGTGGCGCGAATGTCGTCGTAGGGCATGCCGCGCCCGCGCAGGATGAAGTTGGTGCAGTAGCCGAAATCGTCAGGCCCGTGAATATCGTCAAACGACATGGCCGGCGCGGGCGCGGCCGCATGGTACTCAACGGACTCGCCGCGCGCGTAGCGCAGCATGCCCTGGAAAATAAGAAACAGCCCTTCGCCGCCCGAATCGACCGCGCCGGCCTCGCGCAGGGTTTTCAGCAGCGTCCGCGTGCGGTCCACCGATTCACGCGCGCCTTCCACCGTGGCCGCCAGCACGCTCAGAAGCGTGGCGTGCGGGGCGGCCAGCGCCGCCGTGGCCGCCTCGCTGGCCTCGCGCATCACCGTCAGCATCGTGCCTTCCACCGGCTTGAGCACGGCGCGGTAGGCGGCGACGCTGGCCTGCTGCAAGGCGGCAGCCAGCTCGGGCGCGCCCACGCGCGCGTGGCCTTCCAGCCCCTGCGCCAGCCCGCGCAGCACCTGCGAAAGAATAATGCCCGAGTTGCCGCGCCCGCGCATCATGGCCCAGTACTTCACGCGCTCGGCCACTGCCGCCGCGCTCGGCTCGGGCGCAACGTCTTTGGTCGCGCCCGTCAGCGTGAGCGACATATTCGTGCCGGTGTCGCCATCGGGCACAGGGAAAACATTCAGCGCGTTGACCTCGGCGGCGTGCTGCTCAAGCCAGTGCGCCGCCGCCTGGAGCGCGGCCAGCAATTGCGGGCCATCCCATGTCTGCGATGCAAGCGTGTTGTCCAACCCTATCTCCACGACGTTTTGAGTGGTGAATGGTGAGGTTCGAGCTGCCGAACTCAAAATTCAAAACTCATACCGTAAAACTAATTCTTCAGCCCCTGCACGCGCACATTCACGCGCGCCACCGGCATGCCCAGCGCCCGCTCGACGGCGTAGCGCACATTTTCCTGCACGTTGCGGGCCACCTCGGCAATCCGCATGCCATACCCCACAATAATATACAGGTCAATCTCAACCCAATCATCGCCGATCCGCACGTCCACGCCGCGGTGCGCATCGCGCTGGTGCAACACCTGCGCCACGCCCTCGCGGAATGTGTGCGGCGCCATTCCCACCACGCCATACGACTGCCCGACCGCATTGGCAACGATCGAAGCGATCGCGCGCGGCGCGACCTCGATGCGCCCTTCGGGCAGCTGGCGCTGGTTCGGCGGCCGATTCTGCTGACTCATCCCTCTACCCTCAACTGCAATGCTTGCCAAGCTGGCCGGCTTGTGGTATATTTTGCCCTTAGTGTTTCACAACAACTCTAGCGCGCTCGGCCACGCCGAGGAGGTTATTCGACATGGCAACCTGTCAGTTGTGCGGCAAGAAGCCGACCTTTGGCAACAATGTTAGCTTCTCCAAGCGGCACACCCGCCGTATGTGGCGGCCTAACATTCAGAAGACAACACTCACGCTCGATGGCGGCGTGTCGGTGCAGGTAAAGCTTTGCACCCAGTGTTTGCGAACGGTGAGCAAGACGAAGTAACTTTCGTTTTGCGGAAGGCCGGCACCGTACAGGTGCCGGTTTTTTTATGCCCGCGTTTCTTCCTGGCCGGCCCGCCAGAGCGTGGGCATTATAGCGGAAGCGATCGAGCCGCGCAATACCCAATTTGCCACGTTTTTAACGGTTGTCGCGAAGCACGAAGTGCTCGATTGCCCAGGCGACCCCATCATCCTGCACGCTTGGGATGACCTGATCGGCGGCGGCGCGTGCCTCGGCAATGGCGTTGCCCATCGCCAGGCCCAGGCCGGCCCACCCCAGCATCGGCACATCGTTCTCGTGATCGCCAATTGCGATCCCATCCTCGCGGGCGATGCCCAGCTGCTCGGCCAGCCGCGCCAGCGCTGCGCCCTTGCTCACGCGCGGGTGCGTCAGCTCGCCAAACATCGAGTGCGAGCGAAACGCCAGCAGGCGCCCGGCAAAGTGCTCAGCCAGCCGCGCGCACTCGCGCTCAACCACTGGCGGCTCGGCCACGAAGAGAATCTTGGTGGGCGGGTGCGCAACCACCGTGGTCACCAGGTCGGGCGTGTGCGATGCGTGGCCCTGGCTGAGCAGCCGCGCACTCGCCGCGCTGGCGATCGTGTTCGCCAGGTCGGGGTTCACCACCACCTCGGGGCGCTCGGGGTGCCAGCCCAGGTACAGAT
>LJCR01000412.1 GCA_001399705.1 Kouleothrix aurantiaca | reverse complement strand
GTGTTCGAGCCGATGCGCTGGATCGACCGCTTCGGCTGGCGTGCCTAGACCGCTCACGAGCGCATTGCGACGTTCACCTACTGGGTGGAAATCGGCCGGCGCATGAACATCCGCGATCTGCCGGCCACGCTGGAGGAGTTCGAGGCGTTCAACATAGCCTTTGAGCGCGCAAACTTCCGCTACGCGCCGCCAAACGCGCGCATCGCCTGCGCCACGCGCGATCTTCTGCTTGGCATGTACCTGCCGCGCCCGCTCTGGCCACTAGGCAAGCCACTCGTCGCCGCGCTGATCGACGAGCCGCTCTTGCGGGCGGTTGGCTTCTCCGCGCCGCCGGCATGGCTGCGCCGGTTGGCAGGTGCTGCGCTGCGCCTGAAGGCGCGCATCCAGCGCGCGCTGCCACCCCGCCGCGCACCCTACCTCTTCACCCGGGCGCATTATCCCAGCTACCCGCGCGGCTACATCATCGAGGAGCTTGGCGCGGATCGACGCGCATGATCGAGCGCGCAGGCCTGTTGGGCACTGCCTTACTACTGTCTGAACAAATACATGGCTTAACACCAGGCACTAGCAGCATCACCCGTTCACGCGGGCTGTTTGACATGGCCGTAATAAAGACCCATAAAAATCGTCAACTATTTCTCTGAAATGGCACACGAATTTTGCCCGGTCGTGCGTTCAGTAAGAAACAGCAAATAGATAGGGCAAGATCACAATGTCACCACCAAGCCAGCAGCTCATCGCCCTGCGTGCGTTGCGCTCAACGTCAACCGACCCAGCCCAGATCGCAACTTTGGACACACTCATTGCCCAGCTGGAACTCGCCGCAACAAGCCACGAACAAAGCATCAGCGATGGAGCGAGCATAGGAGTAGCAGTCGCCGGCAATGTTTTCGGCTCCATCACGGTGGTCGATCCCGCACACACGGTTAGCCTCGATCAGCAGCTTGCACGCGCCCACCATAGCCTGCTGGCGCGCCACTTCCCGCAGGCGCTCGCTGAATGCGCACATATTCTGCGCGATCACTTCTTCCACAGCCGCGCCCACCTTTTCAATGCCATCGCGCTCCTTGGCGGCAACTACGCCGACCGCACCGACGAAGCAACCATACGGCGCATCGAGGCCAGCTTGCTTGCTGCTGCCTTCGAGCCAGAACTCTCGGCAACGGCGTGGGCCATCCTCGGCATCATCAAAATCGATGTCGATGTTAGCTACAGTCGCAAAACCCTTCTCTACAGCTTCAACGAGATTCGCAAGCAGCTTGCTGATGCGGGCGCACACACTATCGATCATCAGCTGCTTCATTTGGTTCACACGACCGAACGGACGCGCCGGAAAATTTTCTCGTAACACAAGGGAGCAGCGCTCATGTCTCAACCTTCAAGCTCGTCAACCGATCTTGTCACTACCGCAGCCTCACCCGGGTTTAGCCTTGCTACAGATCTGCAGCCAATCCAGTGGCCCGAACTGCCAACCGCGCGCCCATATCCGCAAACGCTCGAGGAATTTCTGGACGTCTATGGGCAGCGTTTACTGCCATCGCGAGTCGATCAGGAAGCAGCGCGGCGAGTTGGGCGCGAACATATCTGGAATTTCTTTTTTCAGATCAGCCCGGAAGATGTGCAATTCTTGCAAAGAGAAGAACGCGACGTACTTGCCGGGAAGCGCCAGCAATGCGATGCGCTGTACACTGAACGCCGGGCACGCCTGCAAACTGGCCTGGCCAAGATCGCCGAGCGCCGCCAGCGCCCTGCAACCTCTGCCGATGATGCTCAGATCGCCGCGCGCATTGCAGAGCTAGAAGCGCTGATTCAAGCCAAATCGCTTCATTTCACGCCGCACGGGCGCATTACGATCTTTATTGTGCTGGGAGTCGCCCTGGCAGTTACGCTTCTTGCAGTCAGCCAGCGCCTTTCTACTGGCGCGCCGATCCCGATTGGCGGCATTATTTCAACCTTTATTTCCTGGGCGATCATTGCGGGGATTTTCGCGGGCATTGCTTTTTTCGTGCTAAACCAGGTGCGGGCCGGCAAAGAACAAAGTGAGATCAGCGCGATCAAAAGCCATCTTCGCCAGAACCAGCGCGATACTCAGGATGAACCACGAATCAACGCCGCGCTCGCTGAGCTTGAGCAAGCCTACCAGCGCAAATGCGCAGAGATCGATCAGCGCCTGGCTGCCATGCAGGCAAATCTCAAGCCAATCCTGGATCGCCTGCCAAAGCCGCCCGAGGGCAGCGAAGTGCTGCAGCAGCTTCGGAACGATATCCAGCGGCACAAGGAGCGCTATATCGACGACCTTGGCCTGGAAAAGCGCCTCAGCACCATCGCTCGCGGCCTCGACGACACCACAATCCCAAACCCGCTCCCATTTATCAGCCCTGGCTCGATCCAGGAGCCGCTGCGTATTCCAGCACCGTACCGCCCGCCGCAGCGCGGCTCAATCCTCGATCAGCTAGGGGCGCTTGGCCGGCGTGCCCAAAACACGGCTGAGCTGCGCGATATGCTGGGCCAGCTCCGCAATGCCCCCACAACCGTACGCGAGAAAATAGCGGGTCTCAATCGCGAGAATGGCACTGAACTGTCAGGCGCGAAGGCAGTATTGTCCGATCAGGTTCGGCATTTGCTGGCGCGGCGGATTACGGCGCAGGATGGGCGAACGCACCTTCTGCATGGCGTCTACTACATTGAGTATATGTTCATTGCTGACGCGATGCTTATTCATCATGGGTTTTTCTACGACTTTATTCTTGATAAAACGACGGCTGATCGAACTGCCGAGCTTTTCTTTCAGGATGTTGTCGCAATCGAGAAAAGTCTCGAATACCGTGAGATTCCCCGGCGCCTCGATACGGAAGAGGCGCTTGTGATCGAGGACGCCCCAACGATCAGTATTACCCTCCCCAGCGGCGACCAGCGCACCTTTACCTTTGCCAACCGGGCATATCTTGATGCGGTAGCTGGTGATATACTGATCGAACGCGCAGCTGGCTCAGGAATTTCGCCGACCATCGAGTTGGACCCGATCCAGGAAATGCGCCTGGATGCCGATGGCGCACTGCGCTTCATGAGCCAGATGCTTCGCCAGCATAAATACTTGCGCCCTTCATAAAACAGATAAGGAATCGGCCATGCCCTTCGACCTGGCAACCTGGCGCGCCGAAACACAGCAGATCGTCACCGAGATGGCGCGCGATCCGCAGGCCGCCCTGGCCCGCGCCGGCACCAATACGCTCTATGGTATGCTGCTCGGCAGCACCATCCTGCCAATCGTCGCCGCCTATGCGGCCGACCCAAACGGCGCGCTTGTGGCGCTGATGGGTGTGGCCGGCGGGCTGGGCGCAAACCTGATCGCCAACCTGATACAGCGCAAGTACGACGACGCAAACGCACTGGCGCTTGCCACGCAGGAGGCGCAAGGAGGCGCGCTTGCGCCGCTTTACAAGAAGCTGGCCGAGGAGCTGGAGGTCGTGCCGCTGGCCGAGCGCGCGCTGGCCGAGGCCGGGCAGACGGCGGCGCTGGCGCAGCTGCGCGAAGAGATCAAGCGCCTGAACGCGCCCGGCCGCACACACAACCTGTCGATCGGCGATAACGCGCAGGTCGGCACCGCGATTGCGGGCGATGTGCATGGCAACATCACGAGCACGCAGCAGTCGGGCGGGGTGAACTTCGGCAGCGGCAACACCATTCAGAAGATGGGCGATGTGGTGGCGGGCGATAAAGTAAATGGTGATAAAGTGTTGGGAGATAAAATTCTAAACTATGGCGCGCCCAAGCCCGCCGACACCGGCCCCGAGCACACGCGCGCGCAGATCGATACGCTGACGCGCCGGCCGCGCGTGCTTGAGCAGCAGGCCGCGATCTTCGGCTACAACGTGCGCCCCGAGGTAC
>LJCR01000411.1 GCA_001399705.1 Kouleothrix aurantiaca | reverse complement strand
TGCTTGAGCTGCGCTTCGTCGAGGTCGGATTCGAGCATGCCATCGCGGGCGGTGACACCACGCGCCCCAAAGAAACCCAAGTCGACGCGCAGCCGCTGGACGGTGTGCGGGCTGAGGCTGCCAATCAGCGAGCTGGAGCGCCGGCGCATGGTGCCGCCCACCACCACAGTCGTGATGCCGGCGCAGAAGTTCAGCTCCAGCGCAGTGTACAGGCCATTCGTCACCACGATCAGGTCTTCGCGATCTTTGATCAGGCGCGCGACCTGCAGCGCGGTGGTGCTGGCGTCAAGAAAAATGCGCTGGCCCGACTGGATCAGCGCGGCGGCGGCCTGGGCGATGCGGCGCTTGGCTTCCAGGTGCTCTTGCTCGCGCGCGGCGAAGTATAATTCCAGCCGCCCGCGCCCCGACACGACCGCGCCGCCGTGGACGCGCGTCAGCACGCCCTGCGCCTCCAGCACATCGAGGTCCTTGCGCACGGTCACTTCCGACACGCCCAGCACCTGGCTCAGCTCGCCCACCGAGGTGCGGTCGCGCGTGCTGACATAGGCCAGGATCTGGTCGCGCCGCCGCTCAGGCGAAACGCCCTGCTCGCTCTGCGTCATCCTGTTCTCCGGCAGGCTCAGGCCGCCCACCGAGCGGGCGGTGTGAAACATCTTCGTAATGCTGATGGTTCGTATCTGCTTTATGGTAGCCGCCACGGCGGCGAGTGTCAAGGGCAAAAAAACCGCCTTTTTTCGGCAAAATCGGCTACCTTGACATCCGGAGAAAGTGTGCTACCCTAGGCGCAACTTGTACCCCATTTCTTTCGAATACCTTACGAAATTGCGTCGCCGATGCGGGCGCTCGCGAGTTTGCAGGTTGCACGTTTGGAATGTTGAATGTTGAGTTTGCCAAAACCTGCAACTTTCAAATCTAAAACCTGCAACCCTCTGCGCTCTTTGCGCTCTTTGCGGTTCACTTTCTTGGTCGTCGTTCGTCGGTCGTCTAACCTGTAAACCTGCAACCTGAAACCCATTAATGGAGGGCACGCGCCATGGGCACACCACCGACGGGCAAGCAGCTGCACGATGCCTACGCGCTGGCGAAGGAGCGCTACGCTGGCGTGGGCGTCGATACCGAGCAGGCGCTCGCGGCGCTGCGGAATGTGTCGCTCAGCCTGCACTGCTGGCAGGGCGACGATGTTGCCGGCTTTGAAAACCCCGACGGCGAGCTGAGCGGCGGCATTGCTGCGACCGGCAACTACCCCGGCAAGGCGCGCAGCGCTGCCGAACTGCGCAGCGACCTCGACCGCGCCTACAGCATGATTCCTGGCAGCCACCGCCTGAACCTCCACGCAATCTACGCCGAAACGGGCGGCAAGCCCGTTGAGCGCAACGCCCTGCGGCCCGAGCACTTCGCCGGCTGGCTCGACTGGGCCAAATCGAATGGCCACGGCCTTGATTTCAACCCGACCTGCTTTTCCCACCCGATGGCTGATAGCGGCTTCACGCTGGCGAGCTACGACCCAGCGGTGCGCCAGTTCTGGATCGAGCACTGCATTGCCTCGCGCGAAATTGGTGCGTCGTTTGGGCGCGCGCTCGGCACGCCCTGCGTCACGAATATCTGGATCCCTGATGGGCTGAAAGACACGCCCATCGACCGCGCCGCGCCGCGCCAGCTGCTGAAGGAGTCGCTCGACACGATTCTGGCCGCGCCAATCGACCGCGCCCACAACCTCGATGCGGTGGAGTGCAAGCTGTTCGGCCTGGGCTCGGAAAGCTATGTGGTTGGCTCGCACGAGTTCTACATGGGCTACGCGATCAAGAACAACACCCTGCTCTGCCTCGACAGCGGTCACTTCCACCCAACCGAGACGATTGCCGATAAGCTATCTTCGGTGCTGATGTATGTGGACGAAGTGCTCCTGCACGTCAGCCGTGGCGTGCGCTGGGATAGCGACCACGTGGTGACGCTGAGCGACGAGACGGCGATGATTTTGCAGGAAGTGGTGCGCGGCCAGCTGCTGAACCGCGTGCATATCGGCCTGGATTTCTTCGACGCCAGCATCAACCGCGTGGCCGCCTGGGTGATTGGTGCGCGAAATGTCCTGCGCGCCACGCTTATGGCGCTGCTGGAGCCAATCGACGAGCTGCGCGAGCTTGAGCGCGCCGGCGACTATGCCAAAGGCATCGCCAAGCGCGTCGACCGCTGTCTGCGCGCGCCCTCGCTGATCGAAACCCCGCCCGGCCTGCACCGCATGGGCGCGCTGGCGCAAGAAATGCTGCACACCTGCCAGGACGCCTTTGTGCGGCTGGACGTTGGCGTGGCGCGCTCGCTCGCCCGCGAGGATGAGCGTGTGGACGAGCTGGAAGATAGTGTGGTGGCTGAGCTGATGGCGGTGGCGCGCACAGACCCTACCAAGCTCGACTGTGTGATCTACCTGCTCGATGTCGCGCGCACGCTTGAGCGCCTGGCCGACCGAACCACCAATATCGCGGAGCGGGTGATTTTCATCGCTACGAACGTCACCGAGCAGCTGAATTCCTGACAGCTCGCGCCTGATCATGCTTGCCGCACAGCTGCCGGGGACTTCCTCGGCAGCTGTGTTTGCCTGTGCTTCGCTCCGCAGCGCTGCTGCATATTTTCCTGCAAAGCGCTTTACGAAGCCACAAACCTTCTGAAGCTTTCGTGCTGATTGCTGAACCTGCTATACTATTCTCCACGAAATTTACTCCGGCAGCCGGGGTTTTGGTTCTGATTCGGGGTCGGCTGGTGTTGGGCCAGGGCCAAGAAGTGTATGGTAACGACGCACGAGCAGGCGGAGGCGGCTATGGAACGGGTGCGGGCGCATGTCACCATTGGCGGGCGCGTCCAGGGGGTCAATTTCCGTTCGTCAACGCAGCAGCAGGCAGAAACAACCGGGGTCAGCGGCTGGGTGCGCAACCTCGGCGATGGGCGGGTCGGGGCGGTGTTGGAAGGGCCGCGCGCGGCAGTGAACCGCATGGTGAGCTGGTGCTACGGCGGGCCGCGCTACGCCCGCGTCGAAAAGGTTGACGTGCAGTGGGAAGCGCCCACCGAGCAGGACAACCGCTTCCGAATTGTGTGGTGACACTGGGGCCGGGGCCAGCGCCGCTGGCCCCGGCCTGGCTTTTTACCCCAGCGCCTGCGCCAGCTCGGCATGGAGCTTTTCTTCGGCCTCGGGGTGCTGCGCCAGCAAGAACCACGACCATGTGAGCGCCTGGGCGGTGGTTTCGTGCCCGGCGAAGAAGATCGTCAGCACTTCATCGTAGAGCTGCTGCTCGCTCATGCCCGTGCCGGTTTCCTCGTCGCGCGCATTCAGCAGAATGCTCAGCAGGTCGGTCGCGTCGGCGTTGGGCTGCGCGCGGCGCGCCGAAATAATGCCGTGCATATAGCTGCGCAGCAGCTGCATCGAGCGCTTGAACTCGCGGTTCTGCGCGGTGGGCACAAACAGCGGCGGGTCGAACAGCGTCACCGAGCGCTCGCTCATGAAGTTCAGCACATAGGTGAAGGCGTCGCCGGCCGCCAGCGCCTCGTCGCCCACATAGGTGCCAAACATGGTGCGGCCAATAATTGCCATTGCCAGGCGCATCATTTCGAGATTGATATCGAGCGGCGCAGCCGAGCGGGCTGCGTCCCAGCGCGCCAGCATGTCTTCGGTGCTGGCAACCATGGTTTCAGCGAACTGCGTGATCCCGCGCGCGGTAAAGGGCGGCTGCAGCAGGCGGCGCTGGCTCTGCCACAGCTCGCCCTCGCTGATGAACAGGCCATTGCCCAGCGCCAGGCCGAGCTTCTTGAAGCCGATGCCCTTGCAGTAGTTGCTGGCGTTTGTGGCCAGCACGTGGTGCACATGTTCGGGCTGGGTGAGCAGAAACTGGTGCAGCGGCCCCATTTTGAC
>LJCR01000410.1 GCA_001399705.1 Kouleothrix aurantiaca | reverse complement strand
GTGTATAAGGGACAGGTTGGGCAGCGCGGCGTCGCCACCAACCGGGCGGCAGCGCAGCGCATTCACGCCCTGCGCGCTGAAGTCGCCGCCGACATTGCCAAACGTCGCGCTTTCTACGTCGTCCACATCGGCGTCGCCGTCGATGCGATCGACCTGCAGCTGCTTGATCGACTCAGCGCGCAGCTCGCCGTTCAGCCGGTCGCTCACCTCCAGCGCGGCGAGGTGGCTCGCGCTCAGGTCGCCGCCCACGCGCCCAAGCTGCGCCGCGCCGCTCAGGTCGTTCAGCTCCACATCGCCACCAACCGATTGCACCGCCAGCGCCGCGAAATCACGCGCCAGCAGGTCGCCGCCAATGCGCTCGATCACAATCTCGGCGTCGGACGGCACGCTCAGCTCGAGGTCGCGGGCGGCGCGCTCGATCACCAGGGCTTCATCGGTCTGCTGCACGCGGTCGGGCATCTGCGATGAGCTGATCTCGACCACGCCATTCTCGCCTACGGTGATCTCAAGATCGCCGCGGCAATCGCCAATGACGATACGTGGGGCGCTGCCCACAGATACGGTTCGCGTTTCCATTCGTGTTTCTCCATTATCTTCAGGGTGCGAGGCGTGCCAAACGGTGGCGCGCTCATCACTCGACAAAAATCTCGATCCGCTCGTTCTCATTCAGGTCCTGCAGTTCGAAGATACGGCCGGTCGCGCCGCTTTCAAGCGCGCGCAGGATGTCGTTGGGGTTGGCATTCGCCACGCGTGGAGCCAGGCGCGCGCCCAGCTTCAGGCCAACTTCCACCAGGCTCACCGGAATGGTGACATTGATCGTCTGCCGGCGCGTGGCCAGGTTGGTCACTCGCACGCGCAGGGTGCGCGAGGGAGTTGGGCGCGAGCGCTCGCGCGATTCGCCCAGCGCATCGATCAGCTGCGCGCCCTCTTCTGCGTTCACCTGCCCGTCCTCGATCAACTTCAGGATGCGCAGGCGCTCATCTGCATTCGGCATGGCTTGCTCCCGCTGTGCGCTAGCTGCGCAGCAGCTTCATCGCTTCCTCAACCGAAATTTCCTTGGCGGCCAGCCGATCCAGCACGGCGCGGCGGTCGGGCCGGCCATTCTCCTCGGCGGGCGGCGCGGAATAGCCCGGCGCGGCCACAATATCATCCAGCCGGCTGCGCGCCGTGTTGTAGGCCACGCGCAGGTCGCCGGCGACACTGTTGATGTTGCCGCGATTCTTCACCATCAGCTCGACAAATTCAAGCTGCTCGCGGCTAAGCCGGCCGATCCAGCCCAGGGTGAACTGCCCGTCGATGCCGCTGTGGCAATCGTTGCAGGCCAGCCGCACGGCGTGCAGCTCGCCGCCGCAGACCGGGCACGTGGTAAGCAGTGGGTACATTGTGTTTCTCCTTGTGTGTTTTCTAGTGAAGCGAATACTGATAAAGCTACGACGCTGCCTGTGCCGGCGCGGCCTCGTGGCCGGCAATTGCGCGCCCACCCAGCAGCACAAGCACCGCCAGCCCGGCCAGCACATACGCCAGCCCCTGAATATTCAGCACCGTCACCACGGGCACGCGGTCGCCCAGCGCGCCGGCCAGCACCGTGCCAACGATTGCCAGCAGCGCGCCAGTGGTGCCGTAGGTGCCAAACACGCGCCCGCGGTACTCGTCGGCCACAGCGAGTTGCAGCAGCGCGTTCATGCCAGTGAACAGTGCCACGCCGGGGATGCCGACCAGCACAAACAGCAGCACAATCGGCAAAAAGCCAGGGAAGAACGAAGGGTAGTTGAAAATCGCCAGGTCGATCAGCCCGAACAGCACGCCAGCGATGCCAATCAGCAGCGCAGGCCGCCCGCCCCCTAATCGCCCAACCAGCAGCGCGCCCAGCAGGCCGCCCACCGCCTGCGCCGACATCAAGGAGCCAATTTCCTGCGCGCCGCCGCCCAGCACCGTGTTGACGAACAAGACAAACATCACGCCAAACACACCTTCGCCCAGCGACGTGATCGCCACCAGCGCGAAGAGCATGGCCACCGGACGGCTGCCAGCAATCACGCGCAGGCCCGCCAGCCACTCGCGCCCGAGGGTGCGCCATGCGCCGAGCGGCGTGGCAGGCGCATCGGCGGCGGGGGTGGCGCGGTAGTCCCCGCGAATCAGCCAGACCAGCAGGGCGGCGATCAGGAACGAAGCCGCGTCGAGCAGCGCCACGCCACCCAGGCCAAGCGTCACCGCCGCGAGCCCGCCCAGCGCCGGGCCAATCAGCCGCGCAATATTGTTGTTCAAGCTGTTCAGCGCGTTGGCCGGCACGATATATTCCTCGCCCACCAGCTGCGGCAGCAGCGCGTTTTCGGCCGGGCTAAAGAACTGAATAAACGTCGACTCAAGCAGCGCCACGAGGTAGACGATCCAGACCTGCCCGGCCGAGCGCACCGCCAGCAGGGGCAGCAGCGCCAGCGCCAGCAGCAGGTTCGCCACCAGCATGGTCCGCCGCCGGTCCCAGCGATCGACGAATACGCCGGCCAGCGAGCCAAACAGCACACTTGGCGCGCGCTTCGCAATGAACATGATGCTCACCGCCACCGCCGAGCCGGTCAGCTGGTAGATATAGATCGGCAGCGCGATCAGCAGCATCCAGTCGCCGGCCAGCGATATCAGGCCGGCAAACCAGAGCAGCGCGAAGTTCCGTTGGCGAATCGTAGCAAGCATGTTCCTCCTCGTTTCTCGCCTCTGCAAAGCCCTTGCTGGTGCGCTTTCAGCGCAGGGGTTAGGGAATAGGGTATAGGGTCTAGTGATTACAATGCAGAAACTCTACGCTGAATTCCGTATCGCTTTCCTGATAATGCACTGGGAACGTTTGCCACCGAGGCTCGAAGACTGAAAGCACGTGCTCTTGTCATTCAATTCTTCGCGCCTTTGCGCCTTTGTGGCAATTTGAAAGCGATTACTCCCCATCCCCCACGCTAATGCATGCTCAGCGTGCCGCGCGTCTGGCAGTAGCGCTCGACGCGCTTAAAGACGAAATAGCCCAGCGGCGTCATCACGGCCATAAAAGCCAGCAGAATGCCGATCTCATAGGGCAGCGCCAGCAGCGGCGTGACGCCAAGCAGGATGGCACGCACCGCGTCGAAGCCGTAGGTGAGCGGGATGGCCAGCGACAAGGGCAGCAGCAGCCGGGGCAGCGCCTGCACCGGGAACTGGCTGCCCGACAGGATCGAAACGACGTAGTTCGACACATCGACCAGCGTGTTCGAATCGCGCAGCAGCAGGACGGCGGCGGCAAATGCGAAGCCAAAGCCGTAGAGCGCAACCAGCATCGGCACAAGCGTCAGCGCCGCAAGGAAGACATTGCCCGAAATCTGGAAGCCAAAGGCCAGCCAGCCCAGGAAAAGCATGCCCGCGCTGTTGAACGTGGTGATCGCCAGGCTCGCCAGCGTCTGCCCGACCAGCAGGAGCGCGCGCGGGATGGGCGTCATCCAGTTGCTTTCGAGCACGCCCGAGTCCATTTCCGACTTCAGCGCGTAGCCCATGCCCCAGAACACGGCGGCGATGTAGTTTGCCAGCACCGCGCCCAGCAGGATGAACGACATGTAGTCATTCGTGCCGGTGTAGGCCGCGAAGCCGCTGTTGCCGGCCGGCCCGGCGAAGCTCTTGCCCAGGAAGTACACCGGCGTCAGCCACGCGATCGGCTCGATCACGCGGAACAGCGCGTTGGCCGGGTAGCGGAAGAAGACAGTAATATCTTTGCGCGCGATCGCCAGCGCGGCGCGCACGGTGGAGCGCCAGCTTGGCTGCGCGAGGCTTGTAAGTGCCATGATCGTGCCCTTCTTTAATACTGGCCAAGGTCGCCGCGCCGGCGCGCGCCGCGCTCGACCATCCCAAACAGCGTGTAGCCCAGCAGCGGCGCGGCCACCGCAAAGCCCGCCAGCACC
>LJCR01000041.1 GCA_001399705.1 Kouleothrix aurantiaca | reverse complement strand
GCGATCGGCGCGTCATCGCCGGGCACCGGCGGGACAGCGACCGCCGCTGTCCCGCCGGCAGCGGTCTCAGGTGGCGTGGCCACCGGAGCTTCTTCCGGCTGCGCGCCGCGCAGCGCGTTGCGAATATCTTCCCAGACTTGTTTCCAGCCTTCAGCCATGTTAGAACCTCACTGTGATGGTGGTGCCGGCTGGCCGGGCGCGGGCGCGGCGGGCGGAACCGGTGCGGCCGGCGCGGGCGTGTTCGGCGCGGCCGGCGGGTTCCCAAACAATCGCAGGTTCAGCGTGCCGCCGTTGGACTTGTCGACTACATAGACCTGCGCGCGCTTCAACACCTTGTCCAACATCTCAAGATACAATCGATAGCGCGTGACTTCCTCGCCATAAATGCGCGAGTTGGTCTGATACTCCTTCACGACCGACTCAAACGCCTGTGCGCCGCCGGTCGCCTGGCCGATCGCGTTCGAGCGATACCCCTGGGCATCGGCCCCTACCTGATCGGCCTGGCCGCGCGCCTGCGGTAGCAGGCTGTTGGCATAGCCCTGCGCCTCGTTGATCGCCCGGGCACGGTCTTCCCTGGCGCTGTTCACATCGGTGAAGGCGGCGGCGACCTCGTCGGGCGGGAAGGCTTTCTGCAAATTGACGCCAACAATCGCCAGGCCGGAATTGTAGGCGTCCAGCCGGGCTTGCGCCTCGGCACGGATCGCGTTCTGCAGTCCCTGCCGGTCGACGGTCAAGATAGTATCGACGTTCCGGGTCGTGGCCAGCTCCGTGACAGATGTGCGAATGACGTCACGAACCAGCCGGTACGGCGCATACTGGACATTGATCAGATAGGCCGCCGGGTCGCGCACCTGGTACTGAACAATGATTTCGACATCAATCACGTTCGTATCGCCCGAAAGAGCCTGGAGCTTGCCTGGCGGTTCCGGGTGCGTGTGATCTTCTTCTGGTGTGGCGACACCCACAGTCTCGCGGCGGACTTCGCTGATATTGACGATATCAAGCCGGTTGATCGGCCAGGGCAGGCGGTAGTGCAGACCGGGCGCGCCGCGCGGCTCGATCACTGCGCCGAACTGTCGCACAACTGCCGCCTCACCGGGGGCGATCACGTAGATCCCTGTTGCAAGGTATGCCAGCAGCGCCAGGGCGACCAATCCCCAGACCACACGGCGTGGGTGCAGGTTGCCCATGGCGGCGCGCAGGTCGGCCAGCGGCGAATCGCCGCCGCTCACCAGGGCGCGCAAGCCAGTGCCCAGCGCGCGCGCGAGCCGTCGTAGCGCGGCGCGCGCATCGAAGGGTGGGCGTGGCGGCGTGGGCGGCGGAGTTGGCGATTCGGGCGCGGGCGGCGCTGAATTTTCAGTCGTCATGGCGTCCTCCCGGCCGGCGCAGGCGTCGAGGTGATTGGTGCCGCAGATGCGGGTGTCGCCGTCGGCTGCGCCGCCGGTTGGGCTGTGGGTAGCGGCGCGGTTGGCGCCTGTGCGGCAGTAGAGACGTTCGCCGGATTGAGATACTTCAATAGCTCGGAGTCCGAGGGTAGGATCAGGGTGGTCTTTTCGTCTACAAAGGTTTCATACGATTGGAGCGTCCGCAGGAAGCGGTAGAACTCCGGATCCTTCTGGAACGCTGCCGCGTAGATCGAAATCGCCTCAGCATCGGCCTGGCTACGCGTCTCGGCAGCCTTCTGGTTGGCGTCGGCCAGGATCTGCGCTTTCTGCGTGTCGGCGTCGGCGCGGATCTTGGCGGCCTGCTCGGTGCCTTCGGAGCGGAACTGGCGCGCAATCGACTCGCGCTCGGCCTTCATGCGCTGAAACACGCTGGACAGGTTGGCCTGTGGAAAGGTGAGTTGCTTAAGACGCACATCATTTACCGTGAAGCCATACGGCTGTGTCAGACCGGCGGCGTTCTTGGCGATGGCGCTGAGGGTCGCCGGCAGCTTCATTTGATTTGCATCGACGGTGACGAGTTGGCCGAGCTCCACCTGGCCGAGCGCCGCGCCCAGCTCTGAGGCGACCACGTCGGATAAGCGCGTCTCGGCGCCGACCGGGTCGCGCACGGTCTTCAGGAAGGCGAGCGGATCGGTAACAGTCCAGGTTGCGTAGGCCTCGACCACGATGTTCTTTTTATCACTAGTCAGGAATTCCGTCTGCGGCAGGTTGTAGAGCTGCAGCTGCTTGTTGATGCGCGTGATGCTCTGGAATGGGTCGGGCAGCTTGGCATACAGGCCAGGCTCAGTGATCACGCGCACTGGCTCGCCGAACTGCGTAACGATCACCGACTCGGTGGCATCGACCTGGAAAAAGACCAGGCTGATCAGCAGAAAGCCGAGCGCGATCAGGCCAAGGAAGAGAAAACGGAAGCGTTTCATCAAAGTAACTCCTGAGATACTACTGCGGCTTACGGCTGGGGCGGGAATGGCTGCGCGCCATCCGTGCCGGGAATCCATAGGTCGGTCGTCTGCATAGGAATTGCCGAGTCGATCAGGAACTTGCGCGCGCCGGGCAACACCTTTTCGACGGCCTCCAGGTAGAGGCGCACGCGCGTGACATCCGGCGCTTTGGCGTAGGCGCCCTGCCGGCTGGCAAACTGGGTTGCCTCGCCGCTGGCCTGCGCGATCTTTTCGGCGCGGTAGGCGGCCGCGGCCTGGGTAGTTTTCGCTGCATCGCCGCGTGCGGTCGGCAGCACTTCGTTGCGATAGGCCTGCGCCTCATTGATAAAGGTGTTGCGATCTTCGCGGGCGCTGGCGACATCGCGGAAGGCGTCGGCGATTTCCGACGGCGGGCTGCTCTCAAGCAGCTGAACGCTCGCCACGCGCATGCCGGCATTGTAGCCATCGAGCGATTCCTGCGCCAGCGCCGCAGCGCGCTGCTGAACAACTGCCTTATCCACCGTCAGCAGCGCGTCCACCGTCTCCTGCGCGACCACCTGGCGCATAGCGGCGTCGCCGGCTTCGCGCGCCAGCGCCTCCGGATCGCGTGCCCGCAGCAGGAACGCGGCTGGGTCGCTGACGATGTAGTGCAAGCTCAGACGGACAGAGATCAGATTCTCATCGCCACTCAGCATGAGGCTGGCCGGTGTCTCCACGCGCCGCACAGCATCCACCGCGACAATGTCGACCCGGTCGACCGGCCAGGGCCAGCGGTAGTGCAGACCGGGGCCGGTGTTGCCCGCTGTCACAGTGCCGAAGCGCCGTACGACTGCCGCCTCACCTGGCCGGACAATATAAACTCCCGACAGTAGATACAGAATCAGCAGGATGGCTGCGGCGGCGAGCATGAAGCGGCGCGTGATCTGGGGCGCGCCCGTGGAATGCACGTGCGCCCCGCCTTCGCCTTCAATGTCCAGCGCAGCGCGGTGCGTGATCGCACGCCAGGCCGAGCTGACGATCTCGTACCCCGCGAACAGGACGAACACCACCACCACCGCCGCTGCAGCGCGATCGAGGCTGGGCATGCCGATCGCCGCGCCGGCCAGTCCGGCCACTGCGACGATCGAGGTGTAGATATCCATCTGTGCGTGATAGCCGCTGGCAATCAGCGCTGGCGAACTGGTCTGTCGTCCGACATACTGGAGATAGCGAGCGAGCAGAAAGGCCACTGGAATGGTCATCAGGGCGGCCAACGTCACCGGGCCGAGATTCCTTAAGTCCGGCGGCGCGCCCAGCAGCACCTCGCGAACAATGTCAAACCCGACATAGAAGATCGCCAGGGCCACGCCGATGGCTACCCAATTCTCGGCCTGGTCGACTCCAGCCCTGGCGCGACCGCGCGCGGCATTCCAGCGCGCGAACAGCAAGCCGAGCAGCACGAAGACACCGATCGCCGCGTCGGCGATCGAATGTACCGCGCTGGCGCGCAATGACAGACTGCCCGACCGGGCTGCCAGCCAGAACTTGAAGCCGATGAGCAGCGCATTGATCAGCAGCGTGACGAAGATAGTGCGTTCTTTACGGTTCATCGCCTTTCCTTATGTTTTGGGTACGCCACATGGAGAGTGATCATGATGTCGCCATTTCCATGTGCTCAATGTTATTTGGCTCGGCGGGTGTGGGCGACGCAGCGCCGCGCCGCTTGAGCAGATCCTGCATGTAGGCGATCTCGCTCTGCTGGCTGTTGACGATTGCATTTGCCAGCTGAGTGACCTCGGCGCGCTTCGTTTGGCGTAGCGCTTCCTGCGCCATCGCGATGCCGCCCTGATGGTGTCGAATCATTAGCTGTAGGAATGATGTTTCCATCTCGGCCACCGGCAGCGTTTGAAGCGCATTGATCTGCTGCTGCGTAGCCATGCCGGGCATCTGCATCGTGGGCTGCGGCCCGCTCAGGGGCAAGCCCCAGGCCGCAAGCCAACCCTGCATTTGCCCGATCTGCGCCTGCTGCGTGAGCATGATGTCAAGCGCAAAGCGCCGCAGCTCTTCATCCGAGCTGCGATCGCGCGCGATCAGCGCCATCTCGACGGCCTGGGCGTGGTGCGCGGCCATGTCGCGGGAAAAGTTGACCTCCGGACTCCCTTCGGCTGGCGCGCGACTTAGGGAGAGCCAGAACACGGCCAGCGCCGTCACCAAGAGCAGCACTAAGACCAGCCACCCGATGCCGATGCGGTTGGCAGGCTGACTGTGCGTTGACGCTGATTGGACAGTGTGAATCTGGTTCATACGAGTTTCTATCGGCTGATCGGCGTGCCGACGCCACCCGTGCAAGGCGCGCCGATCTCCGGTGCCTGCCCGCCTTGCGCGTACTTGCTGATAAACGACGATAGTCGCGCGTCGGCGGTGCCGTCGGCCTTCAACTGCACGCCCCACGCCGATGCAACCACCGGCGCCGGCAAATCGGGGTACGGCGAGAGCAGCGTGAAGACCCGACCGCGCACGAGGGTTCGTAGCTGCTCGATATCCACAGCGGGCAGGTCGGGCCGATACGTGATCCAAACCGCGCCGTGTTCTTGCGAATGAACTCCCATCTCTTTCTGGATGGGCTGGTCGTAGACCCCGCAGTTCTGCCAGGCCGGGTTATGCACGCCACCTGCCGGCGGTGTCTGCGGATAGGTCAACTGGCCGGGCTGGTGGCCCTGCGGCGGTTTCGCGAACGTCTCGACACCAGCGATATCACTGGTCTGGCCCGTAGTTCGTAACGCTACAGCAAGTGCGACGAGCAGCACCAATGCCACAACGCCGATTGCCCAGAGTCCGCGCCGGTCTTTGCGCGCCTGAACCGAACGGCCTTTGCGCCTGGCACCGGAAGTTTGTGAAGCGGGAACTGGCGGTTTTGTCATTGTGTTACTCCAGGGAATGTGTGATGTGCGATCTTCTCAAACGCTCTTTCGGGGATTATCCGATTGAGGTTCGTATTCATTTGGAGATCGTTATTTACTTGAAATATCAAAGAGCAGAGATGCGGCTCACCAAGCGGACATCAACGTCCGCATGGCGCTAATAGAACACAGTTCGGCAGTACCCCAAGGTACCTCGACAATCGCGACGCAGTCGCGTATGCCGAAATCTGCGTTCTATGTTGTGAACAGGCGTAAGATTAGAGATACGTGAGGCGTGGGGGTGGAGAAGGTGGAGTGAGATTGAACTGAAGCCTTACATGCCGTGGCGCTGGCTTGAGCCCCAAAAGAGCCAGCAGCGATACCACGGTACTGAGAGTCAGCAATACGGCGAACTGGCAGTGACAATGATGAATCTCATCCGATTGTGATGGCCCGGGCAGTGATGGCATGGGCGAATCGGTGCTGGGCGTTTGCGCGTGAGCAAAGGCCATCTGGAAATGCAAACCGTCAACCGCACATAGAGATTCAGGAAGACTGGCCCCGAAGGAACAACGTTGCTGACCGCCCAGCAGCCCAAGCACCATTGCCATGAATAGCGCCGTCAATACCGGCGCTGCTCGCCGCGTATGCCACAGCCACTCCCGAAGACTGGCTCCGGACAGAGACGGAAGCGATATGGAAATATATTTGAGGTGGTGAATCTCCATACCTCGTCTATTATAGCACACGACTAGAAAGGAGCGTCGGTTCGCTCGTTTGTTCCTATCAGCGCATGAGAACGCCAACAAACGATTCGATGTTCTCACTGCTCATTGCGAGAGATGGCGGTGGAACCGGCGAGGCTTGTCAGTTCGAGCTGTTCAATCTGTTCATACAAGTCGTTCGCTCCCGCTTTTGTCTCATCAATGCTCAGCTTTCGCTGCCGCGCCCCCGCCTACTATGGAACACCCGCGCGAGCCCAATACCACGCGGCATTCTTGCAGGCTGCACAGCTCGACGCGCCTGCCCTTCGAGCGCACGCCGGATCACCGCGATCGCGCCACCCAGCGCGCTGATCAGGACTCCGATCCAGACCAGGGCAATCCCCGGTTTGAGGCTGACGGTCACAACCGCAAGCGCGGGCTCGACCGGCAGATTCAGTCCCTCAACCCGCACCAGTGCCGTGTTGCGCACCGGGTCGAACGTTTCCAACCGCGCAGTATGCCCGCCGGGCAGCCTTACCGGCGTGCTCGCCAGTATCCACGTCTGGCCGGCCGCGTCCCGCTCGATCTTGACTTTGGCAACCAGGTCGCTCGTCCGCTCCTGGTAGCGCACGCGCAGCCGCGCATTTACGTTGGCCGTGCCTACTTCGGACGAATCCGGTATGTCGAGCGCGGTGAGCGTGAGTGTGTAAGAACCGACCGGTCGCGTGTCGCCGCGCAACAGCTGGGCCGTATTGGGATCCACGCGCGTCCGGTAGTCCACGGGCGCAATGTACAGATCGCGCAGTAGCTCGCGCTTGATCGCCGGCGTCTTCATCGTCGCGCCCTCGCGTTGGACGAAGTAGAGCTGCGGCAGCGCCCGGAATAGTTCATTCCCCCGCGTCACGGTCAGGTCGAGCACGCCAGTGTTTTCGGGAGTCACGCGCCACCCGTTGAAGGTAATGACGTAGCCGTAGACGCCAATCGGCTGGCCCTCCGGCGCAACGATCTGTTGCTCCGGCACGGCGTAGAAGGTCGAACCTATGATGCCGGCGACCAGCACCGCCATGCCCACATGGGCCAGGTAGCCGCCGATCCGCAGCCAGCCGCTCTTGAGCATCCGCGCAATCATTACCAGATTGGTGCCTGCGGCGAAGCTGCCCAGGCTGAGGTAAGCCAACGGCAGCGCGTCGCGCACACCGAGCAAGATCGCTCCGCAGGTCACACTGATCGCCGCCAGGAACGGCCAGCGCAGGGCGCGAAGCAGATGCCGCACATTGACACCGTGCCAGCCTAGCAGCGGCCCGATCGTCAGCAGCAGCGCTAGTACAACGCCCAACGGCGGGACGGTTGTGGTGTAGAATGTCGAGGTCAGCGCGAAGCGACCGTCGCTGAACGGCCGCAGCCCCAGGTTGAAGCGCGTGCCTTCGTCCACGTCGAATATGGCGCCGAAGATTGGTTGCAGCCAATGCCCAACCCCGGGAATGGCCGAGATCAGTGGCATCGATGTGCCGAGTGCGATCAGCGCTGCAATCAACAACATTCCCAGGAGCGCCAGAATCACGAAACTGTCGCGCGACAGCAGATTTTCGGATAGCGGGCGGGCGGAAATGGCACGCCAGCGCCAGCCCAGCGCCGATCCGGCGCCCACGACCAGCGCGAGCAGGCCAGCCGTGATGGCGGCCCGGATCGACTCCTGGGCGAATGTGTGAACCGAGAAGTTCGCCAGCACGCCGCTGCGAGTCAGATAGGTTGCGTAGAACACCAGCAGGTAGGTGGTCAGAGCCAGCACGAGACTCATACGGCGCAGGCCACCGCCAGCGCGCTGCACGAGCAAGGCATGGATCAGCGCGGTGGTCGCGAGCCAGGCGACCAGCCCGGAATTCTCGACCGAGTCCCAGCCCCAATAGCCGCCCCAGCCGAGCGTCTCGTAGGCCCAGTAGCCACCGAGCAGCAGCGCCATACCCAGAATTACCCACCCGGCCAGCGTCCACGGCAATGCTTGGCGCGCCCAGCCGTCGTACTCGCGCTGCCACAATCCGCCGAGCGCCAGGGCGAACGGCGCACCTAGCAGAGCGTAGCTCAAGAACAAAATCGGCGGGTGGATGACCATCCAGGGGTTCTGGAGTAGGGGGTTGAGACCGTGCCCGTCGGCGGGTGCCAGCGACGCGCCATTCGTATCGACGTAGGGCGCGAACGGATCGAGGATGCCCATCAGGCCCAGTAGCGCCGCCGGGATGAGCATAAACACGCTGAGGACGTATGGCTCGGCGTGGCGGCTGGTTCGCGCTAGAACCTGGGCGACGATCAGGCTCCACAGTGCCCAGATCAGCAAGGATCCTGGTTGGCCGGCCCAGATCGCCGCGACGCGATAGTGCAACGGAAGGTCACTCGCGCTATAGCTGTAGACGTACTGGATGTCATAGCGCCGCGTCACGAACGCATATACCAGCAAGGCGGCGACCAACAGCGCTGCGCCAAGCGCCGTCCGCGTACACCAGCGGCCATACGCTCGCGCACGCTTGGAGCCGCGCGTCGCGACCATATAGCTCATGCTCGCCAGCCCGGCTGCGGTAATACTACACACAATCAGGATTGTACCCAAGATGTACATTAGTCTTATTATCTCACTGCTGGTGTTCGATTCGTGCGGGGCATGATACCAGATTCGGAAGATTACTGCGCATCTTGTTGGTACGGCGGGACGCCAGGCGCTCGATGTGGGTAGCTGCGGCGCGTTGTTGTCACCGTTCGTGCATACGCCGGTCGAGCCGTCAAAGAAATGCAAAGCACAGATCGCAGCTGACAACTGTGCGATATGCTCGAGGATGGGCATATCGCACAGTCCGATCACACCTGCGTCCCGTCGGCCCAACCGCGTTGCGCAACGCAGCGATCAGGCGGA
The DNA here is from genome assembly GCA_001399705.1 of Kouleothrix aurantiaca. Taxonomy (GTDB): domain Bacteria; phylum Chloroflexota; class Chloroflexia; order Chloroflexales; family Roseiflexaceae; genus Kouleothrix; species Kouleothrix aurantiaca. Next base: position 1,433 of record LJCR01000041.1, on the reverse strand, counting down.
TCTAGATGGGGAGAGCCAGGCGGTACAATTCAAGTTGAACGAAGCGCTGCGCGCAGATGACTCGTCCCCATCGTTCGTCGTCTCTCCCGCTTGTGTTGCGTCTGCACTGGTGTGATGATTCCTCCTATCGACCATTGGTTCAGCGATAGGAGGTGTTCCCATGACTCCCCTGCGGCAACACATGCGCGAGGACATGCAATTGCGTGGCTTGGCGGCACGAACCCAAGAATCCTACCTCGCCGCTGTGCGACAACTGGCCATCCACTATGGCCGCTCCCCGGACCAACTTACCGAGGCCGAACTGCGCTCCTATTTCCTCTACCTGCGCAATGAGCAACACCTCGCGCCCAACACCATCAATGTCGCTCTCCATGCCGTGAAGTTCCTCTTCACCTACACGCTCCTCCGCCCCTGGCCGTTCGGCGATCTGATTCGTCCGCCCATCCCCAAAAAGCTGCCCGTGGTGCTCAGTCCCGAGGAGGTCTGGCAGCTCCTTGGCCAGGTGCGGCTTCCCCACTATCGTAGCTGCTTGAGTGTCATCTACACCTGTGGGCTGCGGCTGCAGGAAGGCGTGCAGCTTCAGGTGTCCCAGATCGACAGTGCCCGCATGCAGCTGCACATTCGCGGCGGGAAAGGCAACAAAGACCGTATGGTGCCCTTACCGTCGCGCACCCTCACCGCCTTACGCGGCCACTGGCTGACGCACCGCAACCCGGTCTGGCTGTTTCCCAGCCGCAGTCCGATTCACGACCAGGGCGCGACGGCGACCAGGCCAATGGAGGAAAGCAACCTCCAGAAAGCCTTCCATCGTGCCGTGCAGCAGGTTGGCCTCAACAAACCGGCCAGTGTGCATACATTGCGGCACTCCTACGCGACCCACTTGCTTGAATGTGGCGTCAACTTGCGGCTCATCCAGCTCTGGCTGGGGCACAGCTCGCCGACCACGACCGCGATCTACACCCATTGCACCCGCAAGGCGGAGGTGCAGGCCACCGACGCGCTGGATGTCCTGACCGCGGGCATGGCATGATCACGCTCAACGCCATCGTTCGCCAGTATGGCCCGGCCTATCGGGCGCGGTATGGCGAGCGGATGCCGCCGAGTCATCGGGCGGCGCTAGATGCACTGGCAGCGTGTCGCACCGAAGCGCTCGGCGGGCATGTGTATACGTGTGCGGCCTGCGCGACCACACGCTATAGCTATCACTCGTGCAAGAACCGCCACTGCCCGACCTGCCAGCAGGAGGCGGCCCAGGCCTGGCTCTCTCGGCAGCAGGATCTGCTGGTGCCCCTCCCGTACTTCCTGATCACCTTTACGCTGCCGCCAGCCCTACGCGACCTGGCCCGCAGCCACCAACGCCTGCTCTACACGCTGCTGTTCCGATCCTCGGCTGCGGCACTGCAGCAACTGGCGCACGACCCACGCTTCCTGGG
>LJCR01000409.1 GCA_001399705.1 Kouleothrix aurantiaca | reverse complement strand
CGCGCGGTCGCGGTTGGGGCGCCAGGACTGGGCCACGCCGGCCGCGTGCTGAATGACCACCCGCTGCCAGCGGGCCGAGAGCAGGCTATCAAGCCACGCATCGGCGTACTTGTTCGGCTCCACCGTGGCGCAAAACGCGGTCGTGTATTGCTGGCACAGCCGCATGTACTCGGCGGCGAGCGCGTCAAGCTGCGCCAGCTTGCCCGTGTTGGCGTCTGAGAACCGAATATGCGTGACGGCGCGGGTGAGTTTCATTCACAACACACATGGAGCGAACAAGTGTTCGTAGTATACCAGAACACGGTCTTTTCCGCAATAGAACGCGATAAAACGCGAGAAAAGGCTATGAAACGAGTGAACGATAGCAATACTGACGCTCCTGGTGCTTCGTTCCGTGCCACACGAAACGGCGAGGTCATGATACACGCCCCACCGTCTCATGTGGCACGTGTCGCGCCTACGCCGCGACCGCGACTGCCTCTACCGGGAAGGCGGTCGCGGGCATGGCAGCGGGCACTGCTTCAGCCGGCACCGTGCTTGCGGCCGTGGCGAGCAGGGCATCGCTGGTCAGCACCGCGGCGGCGGCTGCCTGCAATTCGGCGACTCCCTGCTCGATGTCTGTCGTCCACAGGCCCAGCAGATCGCGATAGGTGATCGCGCGCTCCTTCAGCTCACGGTACTCCACGAGCCGGGCCGCGATCGTCTCCGGCTTGACAGTCCCCGGCTTGGCGTCGGTAAAGCGCTGGAGGTCAAGTTGCATCGCATGCAGGTCCGCGTCCAGCTTGACTTTGGTCGCCTTGGTGAGCTGCCTGCGCCACTGGGCCTCATCCGGGACTCCCAGCACCGTCATAAACGGCTTGTACTTGGACGTGCTCGGCAGCGCCGCGACCAGCCGGGCCAGGCGCTCGACCGCGTTCTCCTTGTCGGCGAGCGCGAAGTAGCACCCGCCCTTCGTGCCCATGTCGACCGGTTCGAGCGACTGCACAATACCGACGAGCATCCGGCTGATGTCCTTGCCGACGATCGTGCGCTTCGCCCTGTCCCAGTGGGGCTGGATCTCGGCCAGGATCGTGTCGCTCTGCGTCACCTGGTCGACACCGCGCCGGTCGGTTGTAACGATCACCGCCCCCGACTTCTTGTGCAGCAGGAAGCGCAAGTTGGTGTCGTGAGTGAAGCCCAAGGTTGCCATATCGACTTCCTCGGTCACCACCCCAAACACGGCGTAGTCGCTTGTGGCCGGCGACGAGACGCGCACCAGCGTGCCCTGCTGGCCGTTCGCCCGACCGCCGCGGCTGCTCGTCTCAGCGTCATCGTCGTCGTCCTCGCCAATGGCGCCGTCCACCCCGCCACGAACCGCGCCGCGGGCCTTGAGCCAATTCTCAATGCCGCGCCGCAGCGCGTTGCGCTTGGTCGGCTTCGATGGGATATAGGCGCGGAACCCTGCCAGGTCTAGCAGCGCTTCCAGGTCGGCGTAGTCAACCTGAATTCCCCGCGCGTACCAGGAAATGACAAACCCCAGGATGGGGTAGGCCCGGCTGGCCGCCGCGATGTCGGCGGCGGTCATGCTCGTGCGGTTGTTTCGCGATGCTCTCTGTGTCATCGCTGTACTCCTCGTATTGTTATCGTTCCCTTGAGCCATAGCGTTTTCTTACGTTTTCTTGCATTTTATTGGTGCGACCAGACGACTGTGCGCCCACGCTCCAGTAAACGGCAATCTCGCGGGCGCGCGGTAGTGGGCTCACCAGGAACTCGTTTGAACGCCACATACCCGTTTGAGTAGATGCTGTTGATCTGTTTGACCCAGCGCCCCTTGACCCGCACGATGTCGCCCTTCCGAAAGCCCGCCAGCTCCTCGTTCACCTGATAGCGCACGCGTCCCTGACCTTTGCGCGGCAGATCGTGATACTGCCTCCTGGTCTGCCGGGGCCGGAAAGCGATCCGGTAGGTGTTCGGACATTCAGGGGTGACTATCTCACCACTCCCGAGCGTGGCAACACACAGAGCGTCTATCGTATGCGTCTTTGCCAGTCCTCTTCTCTTCCGAAAAGCGCTGGTCTCGTACCCAAACACCGTCACGAACGGGGCGGATGCTCCGAGGCTCGCATAGAGATACGTTTTGCCCTGCATACTCCGCTGGGCGATCTGGTCGAGACGGCCCGACGCCCCAGTCACTTGGAGCGTGATGGTGCCGGCGTGAACCTTCTCGTGACAGGCTTCGCACAACGTCAGGAGATTGGCGAGCGTGCCCTTGCCGCCATGCTCCCGGTAGACGACATGGTGCGCTTCCAGGCGGCAGTTGCGTTTGCCGCAGTGCCGGCAGGTATAGCCGTCACGCATCAGGCAGGCGATCCGCAGGTTTTCGTCCAGGCGGGTCGGGTCCTGGTAGCGGCTGCCCGCGAGCGTCGGATCGTTCAGTCGGGCGATGTCCACCTGCACGTCCTCAACCACAATCTTGCTGATCGGCAGCGGAAGCTGACGCACCACGCGGATCACTTCCTCCACATTGGTTTTGATGCTGGGAGGCAGCCGCCCGCTGCGCGTGCTGGAAGCGCGATTGAGAAAGCGACGAGGCCGATACCACTTCCGGTTACGCCGAGAACGGCGGTGCGCGCGGCGGGTGTCGAGTTTCTCTTTCACATCACGGCGGTGGTGGATCTCGGCGGCCAGCAGCACGGTGCCGTTGCCAACACAACTGATGCCGGTCACGCTGCTGCCCTTGTCGATCCCAACCACCACATCCTGCACCTGCCCCTCACATTGCCACCCTAGCTGGATGGTGAAGGGGGAACGAGCGGCCACCCTGGCTTTCCCTGCTCGCAGCAGCTTGCGCGCTTTGGCAGGCGTACAGGGCATCAGCGGTGCTCCATCCTGATTGCGAACGTAGACTTTCATTGGCTTTAGGCCCTCCTTGCGGAGTGAGATGCTCCTCGCGGCTGTTCAACGGGGTTGTCCTGCGACGGTCACGTTACCCTTTCGGTTTCCTTAAACTGCCGCCACAGAGCTTCAGACTGGAGCAAACATCCGAAGGTGTGATCGACCCGTCAAACTGCTGCGTGATTGTTCACGCCCGCTGGTAGCTCCATGACCATAACGCAAGGAAACGCTATGGTTTTAGGAACTATGTTTATGTCGCTAGATCGCGAAAATGTCGTTCAGGACCGGCAGGTCCTGGCTCAGGTCGTCGAGTGTCAGCACGGCGTCCGAGCAGAGCGATAGCTCGCGCATCCCCTGCGTCGTGCCGATCAGCACGCCATACGAGCGCATCTCCATGGCCTTGCGCGCGGCGTTGAACTCGCCCAGCACCGTGCGGTCGATAGTGGTCAGCCCGTCCGTCAGCACAATCACGTCGGCCTTCGGCTGCGAGGTCTGCACCAGGTCGGTTGCCTTGCGCATCCAGGGCTCAAAGCGGGTATCCCCACCGTTGTAGAAGTGCTCCGCGCAGCGCAAGGTTTCCTGGTACGGCCCCTCGCCGCCAGGGAACACGTCGACGTGGAGCTGGCCTTGCTCGGCAAAGTGCAGCACGACCAGGTCGCGCTTCTGGAGCCGCGCGATTGCCAGAAAGGCCAGCAGTGTTCCGCCCGCCCACACCGTCTTCGGATAGGGACCGCACGGCCCGCTCATGCTGCCGCTCTCGTCGACGGCCACGATCACCGGTCCCTGGCCTTGCGGCTGACGGCCGATTAGCTCCCACTGCATCAGGCTGCGCTCGGCCATGCCTTTGTAAAAGAGCAGCTTTGTCTGGGGCAGCATCAGCAGCCCCAGTTCGGAGGGCAGCAACAGCGCCGGATCATTGCCGAACGTGATGCCAGCCACTTCTGTCGGCGGGTAGGGCACTTGGGTGGCCTGCACGTCGAGCGCGATCGTGATCTGCCTCCCGGCGATTGCCATCATCTGCTTGAGGCGGCGCGAGCCCTGGAC
>LJCR01000408.1 GCA_001399705.1 Kouleothrix aurantiaca | reverse complement strand
CCATGAACGTGTCCGGCAAGGCCAACTACGAGCAGATGATGTCGCTGGTCGTGCGCGGCGTGCCCGTTTGGGATTACCTCGCCAAGGCGATGCACAAGCCAGTCGGGGAGATTCAGGAGCTGATGTCGAAAGGCCTGCTCCCGGCCGATGTGGCAATCAAGGCCGTGTCCGACGGCATGAATCACGACTTCGCCGGCTCCGCCGAGCGGATGGCCAACAGCCTCGCCGGCCTCCAGGGTTCGCTCCACGACCTGGCATCTATCACGCTCCGCAACCTGTTCCAGCCGGCGCTGCAGGCCATCCAGCCGTATTTGGCGAAGATGGTCGAGGCGCTCGGCAACGAGCACTTGCAGAACGCGGTCAAGGCCACTGGCGCTGCGATCGGCACGTTCCTGGTCGGCGCGCTGGAGCGGCTGAGCCAGATGGTTGGCCCAATCACCAATTTCGCGGCGCGCGTCGTAAGCGGCTTCCAGACGCTACGCGCCCTCTTCACCATGATCGTCGGCCCCTGGCAGCAGGGCAGTAACCAGATCCTCGGCATCGTCAGCGGGCTCTGGAGCCGCATCACCGAGCGCTTTGCGGGCGGCAAGATGCGCGCGAAAGCGTGGGGCCTGGATACCATTTCGCAGTTCGCCAGCGGCATGATGGCCGCGATGAACGTGGTCATTGGCGCGATTAAGGCGATCGGCAATGTCCTGGCCGAGTGGCTGATGCCGCACAGTCCGCCCAAGGTTGCGCCCAACATCGACACGTGGGGCGAGCAGACCGGCGAGCAGTACGGGATCGGCATCGGCCGCGCTGATGTCGGCAAGCACATCGGCGCCTTCGGCGAACGCCTGCGCGACCAGCTCCAAGCCGAGTTTGCCGGCCTGGACGCCGAGGATCTTGGCCTGGTCGAGCAGCTCCAGGGCACCATTAGCGGCGTGCTTCAGTCGATTGCGAGCGGCAGCGGCATGAAGGACGGCGCGCTGAATGGCCTGTTGAAGGGCCTGCAGGGGCCAATCGTCGCGGCCGTGAAGGAGCTGAAGGAGACCGGGAATGTCTCCGAAGCCACGTTCAGACGGCTCCGTGCGGCCGCTGGGCCAGCCGGCCCGGCGATCGAGAAGGTCACCCGCGCCTACGTCGACCTGAACGTGGCCACGAAGAAGGTCAGCGCTGCTCAAAAAGAGCTGAATGACATCGAGAAGCGCTACCAGGATCTCACCAAGCCAGTCGACGCTCAACTTGACGAGGTCGGCCGCCAGCGGCAGCAGATCGCCGATCAGAAGCGCATGGTCGAGCTGCAAAAGGTGATGACCGACGCCTCTGCCGATGGGGCTGACAGGGCCGATGCTGCACTCGAAATGCAGGAGATCCAGCTGAACGCCCAAAAGCGGGCGCTGGAGACCCAGCAAAAGAGCGAGACCGACGTGGCCCAGCAGAAGCTGGATGCGGCCACCAGGGAGCAGCAGGAAGCCGAAAACCGCGTCAAGCGGGAAGAAGAAACCCTCAAGCTCTACAGCCAGCAGGCCGACCTGACCAAGCAGATGATCGCCGCCACCAAAGCCGCAGGCAGCCAGCAGGCCGGCGCGCTGAAACTGGTGCGCGACCAGGTGAAGGGTGTCACCGACGCTGTGAACGAGGCCAAGGACAAGGCCGAGTCCTTCGCCGAGACAATCAAGAAGTCCGGCGATGATGCCGTGGCGCGGGCCAAGGAGTTCCGAGACAACGCCGTTGCGGCCTGGAATACGTTCACCGCCAACCCGCTCGTGGCCGGCCTGATCAGGCTCGGCAGCACGATCGCCAACTTTATCGCAAAAGATTGGAAGCCGCTCCTCGGCGCCATCCTCGGCGGCGCGGCCGCCTGGGCAGCGCCCGGGCTGTTCGTGCCTGTCCTTGGCTTCTTCCGGCTGTTAACCGTGCTTGGGCCAGCCGTGCTCAAAGCCGGCGGCATCTTCGGCGTCCTGAAAACCGGCCTGATGACGCTGTTCAGTCCCTTCAACATCGTGATTGCGCTCGGCGCGCTGCTCGGCGCGGCCTGGGGCGCGAACTTCGCCAATATCCGGCGGCTCAGTCCGGAGCTGCTCAAGCTCGGCGACCTGTTCAAAGGCGTCTTCAAGGCGCTGCTGGGCGGCGATATCAAGGGCGCGCTGAAGTTTGCCGGCCCGATTATGGAGCAGCTCGGAAACCTGCGCTCCAAAGTCTGGGAGTGGATCCAGGAGGCCACGCCGCAGCTGATCGCCATCCTCAAACCGTGGGCGATCGCCTTCGGCAATTGGGTGACTGATACCGCGCTGCCCTGGCTCGGCCAGAAGCTCGGCGAACTCGCAAGCTGGCTGTGGATCTGGATACAGCACATCACGCCGCCGCTGCTCGCGCAGCTGGCGACGTGGGGCAAGCTGTTCGGCAATTGGGTGACTGATACCGCGCTGCCCTGGCTCGGCCAGAAGCTCGGCGAGCTGTGGGCATGGCTCGTCAACTGGATTCAGGCGAACGGCCCGGGGATCCTGGCGCAGCTGCAGGCCTGGGGCACGATGTTCGGGAGTTGGGTCGCTGACACGGCGCTGCCGTGGCTGGGCGAGAAGGCTGGCGAACTCATCGCCTGGCTGCTCGACTGGATCGTGGCCAACGGCCCGGGCATCGCGGAGCAGTTGCTGGTGTGGGCCGATATGTTCGGCGATTGGATCATTCAGACTGCGTTACCGTGGCTGGGTGAGCAAGTCGCCAAGCTCGGCCAGTGGCTGCTGGACTGGATTATCGCCTACGGCCCGGGCATCCTAAGCACGCTCGGAACGTGGGCGGTGAAGTTCGCGGAGTGGGTGCCAATCGGCCTGGGGCTGCTCATCGTGGCGCTGGGCGTCCTGCTCGGCAAGTTCCTGGGCTGGGTGATTGAGAACGGCCCAACCCTACTGCGCACGCTGGGAACGTGGGCTGAGCAGTTCAGCACCTTCGTGGGCAACGTGATCACCTGGCTGGTCAACGAGGGCCTGCCCAAGTTTGGGGCGTGGATCCGCGACGACCTGGGGCCGGCGTTCGTGACTGGCCTCGTCGCGATGTTCGGCATCATCGGCACCAAGATCGCCGAGCTGTGGAATGCGGCCTGGGCGCCCGGTACGCTTGGCGACCAGCTGCTGACCAACATCAAGACCGCGCTCAATAACGTGTGGCCGAACATCAAGAATTACTTCGCGACGAAGTGGGCCGAGCTGTGGGGCCAATCTCCGCCGCAGCCGACCAACACGACCAACAGCACGACCGGCGCCGCGCCGACGGGCAGCCCAAGGGAGGGCACCAAGAAGCTGCCCGGATTCGCCAAGGGCGTGAAGGATTTCGGTGGCGGCTACGCCTGGACGGGTGAGGAAGGGCCGGAGCTGATCAAGCTGCCGACCGGCTCAGACGTCATCCCCACACCGCAAGTCGGCGACACGCTGCGCAAGGTCGGCGCGGGCGGTGGGCCAGTGTCGGCCACCTTGCAGCTCAACATACAGAACCCGGTGGTCGATAGCCAGGCGCGGATCGCCGAGCTGGTCGAGAAGATCCGCTCGGTGGTCAGTGGCGACCTGGAGCGCATGATCACCCAAATCACCCTGGACACGCTATGAGCGACCTGAGCTGGAGCTACACCGACGGCGTCGGTACCGTCGAGTTCATCCCGATCGGGCGCGCGCCCGTCTGGAAAGGCGACGCGCGCACCTCCGAGAAGCAGTTGATTGGGACCAAGACGTCCGAGATCAACGTGTTCGGGGCCACGTCGAAGAGACTCCAGCTGAGCGTGCTGCTCGACGGGCAGACCGATATGCTCGACCTGCTGACCCTAGATGCCACGCAGGGCGTACTCACGATGGACGCGGGCGCGACCAAGAATGTCGTGCTGCTGGTCGGCCAGGTAGCGTCCGGTGAGCTCGACGGCACCTTCATCGCTCAGATCACGTTCGTGGAGGTCTCCTGATGGC
>LJCR01000407.1 GCA_001399705.1 Kouleothrix aurantiaca | reverse complement strand
GGACTCCCGCTCACGCAGGCGCGGGTCGGCGTAGCGCAAGGCGATGCGGCCGAGCGAATCGACCAGGACGAAGAGCGTGACCAGGATCACGGCGGAGGTCAGGGCGACGGCGTTTTCGGGCCGGTTGATCGCGCTGACGTCGTAGTCGAGCATGCGCCGGCCCATGCCATTCCAGCCATACACATATTCCACAATAATGATGCTGCTGACCATCTGGCGCAGCATGCTGAGCAGAATGCCAACCGTGGGCAGCCGCAGCGCGGGCATGATGTGCCGCCACCAGAGTTGCAGGCCGCCCAGCCCGCGCGCGCGCGCCGCGCGGATCCATTCCTGGCGCAGAATATCTTCCTGGGCGATTGCCAGCGCATAGGCCATGGCTGCGGCCCCGCGCAGCGCCAGCGTTCCGGCGGGCAGGATCAGGTGGCGATCAAAGCCGTAGCCCTGCACATAGGTGAGCTGGATGCCGGTGCGGAAGGTGAAGTTCGCGACCATTTCGGCCGAGAGCAGGAGGATGGCGACGGCTGGCAGCGAGAGCACCAGGGTGTTGAGCGCAAGCAGCGCCGGCCGCAGGCGCCGCCAGCGCGGCGAGGCGATCAGGCCGGTCCAGGCCAGGCCCAGCGGAATGGCCGCCAGCAGGCTGACGCCCAGCAGCCCCAGCGTACGGCGGGCACTTTCCAGCAGCAACCGCCACGCCTGCGCGTTGCCGCGCGCGGTGGTGAGCTGGCCGCGCAGCAGGTTGGCGAAATACTCGGCAATCGCCTGCGTGTAGCCGCGCACGCCGCCCGGGTTGTTGTAGCCGTAGTTGTTGAAGGACGCAGGAGCAAACACAACCAGAGCCACAAGCAGCACACTCAAAACAAGCGTGGCGCCGAGCACAAAACCTTCGCGCCACAGGCCGCGGCCCGCTGAGCCGACACGATTTGATGGAGGTTGGTTCATGCAAAGAAAGACGAATGGCGCGCGCCCATGTTTCAGGTTGAAACATGGGCGCGCGGCAGGTTCGGAAGCCGAGTGATGCTTAGGGTTCATACAAGAATAGGTAGGCCAGCCGCACCCCCTTCGGCAGGCTCAGGACTTTGCTTCGATACAGCCTTGCGGCTTACTCAGGATGCGGCACTACGGAAGATATTCTTTATGAACGTTAGCGCGTAACGTTAAAGGCCTGGCGGCCGGCGTAGCGCGCGATGTCGCCCAGCTCTTCCTCGATGCGCAGCAGCTGGTTATACTTCGCCACGCGGTCGGTGCGGGCGGGCGCGCCGGTTTTGATCTGGCCGGCGTTGGTTGCCACCACCAGGTCGGCGATCGTCACGTCCTCGGTTTCGCCCGAGCGGTGCGAGACGATTGCCGTCCAGCCGGCGCGCTGGGCCATGCTGATCGCGTTCAGCGTCTCGGTGAGCGAGCCGATCTGGTTGAGCTTGATCAGGATGGAGTTGGCGACGCGCTCGTCGATGGCGCGCTTCAGGCGCTTGACGTTCGTCACCAGCAGGTCGTCGCCCACCAGCTGCACGCGGTCGCCGATCTTGGCGCGCAGCATCGACCAGCCTTCCCAGTCGTCTTCGGCCAGGCCGTCTTCGAGCGAGATCAGCGGGTAGCGGGCGGCAATGTCGGCCCAGTAGTCGACCATTTCGGCGCTGGAGAGCACTTTGTTTTCGCGCGCCAGGTGGTACTTGCCATCCTTGTACAGCTCGGTGCAGGCCGGGTCCATCGCCAGCATGATCTGCTCGCCGGGCTTGTAGCCAGCCTTTTCAATCGCTTCCATAATGACCTGGAGCGGCGCTTCGTTGCTGGGCAGGCTGGGCGCGAAGCCGCCTTCGTCGCCGACGGTGGTGGTGAGGCCGCGGTCGTGGAGCACTTTCTTCAGGCTCTGGTAGATCTCGGCGCCCCAGCGCAGGCCTTCGCGGAAGCTTTCCGCGCCGACCGGCATGACCATAAATTCCTGGAAGTCGGTGCTGTTGGTGGCGTGCTGGCCGCCGTTCATGATGTTCATCATGGGAACGGGCAGCACGTGCGCGTTGACGCCGCCCAGGTAGCGGTAGAGCGGCAGGCCGGTGGCGGCGGCGGCCGCCTTGGCGCAGGCCAGCGAGACGCCCAGAATAGCGTTTGCGCCGATCTTGCTTTTGGTGTCGGTGCCGTCGAGCTCGATCAGCTCGGCGTCGATGCCAACCTGATCGGCGGCATCCAGGCCCACCAGCGCTTCGGCAATCGTCGAGTTGACGTTCTCGACCGCTTTCAGCACGCCTTTACCGCCAAAGCGCTTCTTATCGCCGTCGCGCAGCTCAAGCGCTTCGTGCGCGCCAGTGGACGCGCCCGATGGCACAATTGCGCGCCCGAGGTCGCCACTTTCCAGCCGAACATCCACTTCCACCGTCGGGTTGCCGCGCGAGTCGAGAATTTCGCGCGCGACAATTTCTTCGATAATGCTTGACATAAAGTCTCCTTGCTATCATACGGGCAAGCCGTATGGAACCACAGCGACACCAATCGCCAGCGCGTCGCGCTGGTGCGGTGCCTGCGTGGACGATCAGCTGTTTGTCCAGGTGCCGGGGCAAACCGTCTTATTATGGCCGAAAGATTTGGGCTGTTCGGTAACGCCTTTGTCGATCTTGGTGGCGATCTCGCTACGCGACGCTCAGGCCAAGCTGGTCGTAGAGGCGGGCGAAATCGAAGTTTTCGTCGAGCAGGCTGATGAAGCGGGCGATCTTGGCATCCTGCTTGAAGCGCACCTGGCCGAAAATACCCTCGGCGCGCTCGACGGTGGTGAGCGTGTCGTCGGTGACGAGGATGATCGGCACTTCGCGATCTTCGGCGCGGTCGAGCACGGCGGGCGAGGGGCGAATATTGCCCGTCAGCACCAGTGCCGAGGTCGAGGTTTCGAGCGCGGCCAGCTGCAGGTCGACACGGTCGCCGCCGGTGAACACAGCCTTGTTGGTGCGGCGGCGGAAGTGCGACAGCGCGGCGTCGGCACCCATCGCGCCGATCAGCAGATGCTCGATCAGCTTGTTCGTCCAGGCCGGGTTGCCGAGCAGCTGGCCGCCAAGGTGCTCGTGCAGATCGGCCACGGTTACGCCGGCGAGCTGCGGATCCTGCGTGAGCGTGGCGAAGACCGGGATGGAGCGCTTTTCGAGGAATGGCACCACGCGCGTGCGCACGAAATCGAGCTGCGGCTCGTCGATGCTGTTGATCAGCACGCCCAGCAGCCGGTCGCCCAAGTAGCGCTGCACCGCCAGGATCGCGTCGAGCGCGAGTTTCGGGCGGTAGCGCGAGATCAGCAGCACAGGCGCCTGGAGCATGTCGGAAACCTGATCGGCCGAGAGTTCGACCAGCGAGCCTTCGGCCCAGTGGTTCGCGCCTTCCAGGATCATGATGTCCTTGTCGCGCGAGACGCTCAGGTAGGCTTCGTTCAGGCGGCGCGCGAAATCAACGCCCTGCCCGCGAATGATCGACTCGACCACGCGCTGCGTGACGAGCACGGGCGCCATTTTGTCGAGCGGGTCGGCCAGGCCGAAGTGTTTGCGAATAAACGCGGCATCTTCGTCGATGGTCGCGTCTTCGGTGCGGGTGACCGAGACGCTCACCGGCTTCATGTAGCCGGCGGTAAACCCATCGCGCCGCGCCCGGTCGAGCAAGCCGACGCAGGTGGCGCTTTTGCCGACAAAGGTCTCGGTCGAGGCGACGTAGAGGGTTGCCATCTCAAGCTCCTTACGAGTATTCAGGAGTCAGGCGTCAGAAAACTCTTTGATTCACATCGCGATGTATGGTGTTACGCAAAGCCCTGGCGGAGCATGTATTCTGAATTCTGACTTCTGAAGCCTGTCTTCTATCCCTGCAGAATAATCCGCGCATCCAGCACGATCGCGCCTTCGCCCTGGTTGTGGATCACCAGCGGGTTGATGTCCATCTCCACAATTTCGGGGAAGTCGGTGACGAGCTGCGACA
>LJCR01000406.1 GCA_001399705.1 Kouleothrix aurantiaca | reverse complement strand
CGAGACACGTTTTCGCCTAAGACTCGCCCAACGGGTTGGCGTTCAGTTGCCGCGAGCGCAGGCACAAACTTTATTAAAAAGCACCGATCTCGTGCGCGAAGCGGTCAACTGCAACGCCGTGTTCGGCGGCTCCTCTGTTCGCTTTCCTCTCGCTCGACATCGTTTACTCGTTCAAACCAGCTAGCTTCGGTACATTTCGCTCTTAGCGAACGGTTGTGCCCAGATGTTGGGTCCACATAATCATTTCTCCAAACACACCGCCAAGGAGGCCAAGCCCAAACTGGAGGCGAACTGCGTTCGTAGTACTTGGCATAATAAACAAGATGCCGGGATGATCGACAATGAATTGCGCGCCGTGTCCCACAAAGACCCACAGGCATCCAATCACCCAACTACTTACCACTACCGCATGCCAAGCAAGTACATAGGGATTGCCAGCGCCCGGATCGAAATAATCAAATATGCTGGGTATCTGACCCACCACCATGCCAATCCCCATTGTCAGCCAAATCACGACATTGAGCAGAATAAAGCCATACGGCCACGGTGCATAACGCGGCATGCTTTCGATGGTCTGCTGTTTAGAAAGACGCTTGATACTCTGACGATATGAGAAAGTATTGAAGACCGTGAGTACCAAAGCCAGCAGCCAAAAGTACCGAGAGAAGAGGTCGAAGATGTCAGGCATGATCGATCCGCAGATAGCAGGTTAATGGCATCATCCCAACCATAGTCGCCGGATCATCTTACAACAAAACGTAGTGGTTGGAAGAAGTATTTTCTGTTGATCGCTTTGTGGTATGACATCAATCGAGAGCCGCCGAACGGGTTGCGCTTTAGCGGCGCCGCCACCGATTGATGGCAAAGTCATTGTAGCAGATACCGGCGCTGAAAAGCGCACGATCTCGCTCGACGCGAAGCGGCGTCCGCTGCAAGCGCGTGTTAGCCTGCTGCATAGATGTCGTTTTCTTCTCAGGACGGAAAACATTTGGAGCCATTCATTTGCCTGGCTCTTTGACCTCTGCCTTGTGTAGATTTACACTCACTGACCAGCTTCGTGAGCCGTATGCGGTAGAAAAGTGTCAGATGCTCCAAATCTAGTGAGAGTCAAACGATATTTTTGTTCAATCATATGCCCTCCCAATCTCTTGAATGACAGGTTTGAGTGTTTTTATAGTGTCTACAATCGTCGGAGAGCGCCAATACTTGCCACCGCCATACAGAGACATGCCAACCCAAGCACCGGCCACTGGAGTATGGCGAGTGCAGGAAGTGTGGTTTTCAAAGTATTCACCATTGAAGACAAGCCCAGCAAAAGGTATGCAGCACCAAAGAGCCTCCCAAGCAGTATGGTGCTGTGCTTTTGTTCTGGTGCAAATCGTTCTATCCACTTTTTGCCGTACCAGACATGACTAAATCGCGATTGCGGGAGCGCAACGGCTAATAACCAGCCACCCCCGATGGCGAGAAATAGAAAGGTGTTGATGGTAGGGATGAGCATATCCAGGGTCATAGCCGCCTCTGTCACTATTGTTCGGATATATTGAGTTACTTTTTGAAATGACAGTTACCGTGAAAGAGTAGTATCATAACGTTCTACTTATCCCGAGCAAATCCCACGATGTGCTATGAGTTGAATCGCTACGATTTTGTCACCCGGACGAAGCTTCCATATAAGTGCTTCAGCAACTTCAATGATGGGTGCGCATTCTTAGCAGCGGGCTAACGCTCGCGCATCAGCCGCGCCGCCGCAATAGATCGGGAAAGCAATCATGTCACATCCAGCGTTCAAAATCGGCCCGATCTTGTCGACGCGTAGCGGCGTCGGACTGCATGCGCATGTTGGACGGCAGCAGTTCTGGGTTATGTTATATTACGATAACTTGCTGAGAGATTCTCAAGCGCTAGGCGTCAATAGAAAAACTAAGTTGTGCGCTTATCTTCGTGTGAAAAACATCATGACACTTATCGTGTACAAGTACACAATTATCTGGGGTTGTAGGACCGCCTAAGGAATGCATAACGACATGATGCCCCACGTCTTGAATACGCACAGGTTTTTTGCAGACAGGGCATTTTCCATCTTGCCGATTCCAAGCTTTAATCTTATCGAGTTTATCAAAATATCTTTTGTTATCCAATCGAAATAAGCCAGGGCTGTTCTTTATTTTATCGAATTGAGTTGCCCAAAATTCGATCTGTTTATTGACCTTCGTTATGCCTAAAATATCCGTCTTTGTTTGCGTACTTCTTGTCTCCATCCGTTCTTGCAAAATTCGCATGTACCATGGCGCAAGACAACCTTCCTTGGATTTGTGAAGGTCGTAGCTCGCTTCTTCCAATAGACAGCAAGATTGATACAATACTATAATATCTAGCGTTGTATCGAGCGTTGCTCCATGAAATACATTTTCTAATCCATCGAGACGCCGCTTAATTCTATCTGCAAATCCAGGGACGAGCATATCGTCTTTTTGGCCGGATGTAATATCGCGTAATCTTGGTGTGGTCATATTCGCAAAAATGCCACTGAGCTCTATCATTGCAATATAGACACCCATTTGGAATATTTGCTTTCGATCGTTCCCTTTTGCATAAATGGTGGACCAAAAGCTGTGATCTTGAAGTTTGATTGCCATGTCGCGAGTTTCACTGTTGTACGAGAAAAGTTTTTCGGCAAAGGTCAGTGGCTTTTGATATTGCAAACGCCGATACATCATACCAATTAACTTATTATCACTCTTCTCGAAGACCCAAAACCGTAGTTTATAGAGCTCAAGTCTACTCCTCGCTGCAAGGGAAAGATCACGAAAGTACCGATCTGGCTCTATCGGCGGTATCCCAGGCTCGTCGTTATATTTACCCGTTTTATACTTATTATCCATGAAGTCTAGGATACTCCGTAGACGTTGCTGTCCATCCACTACTTGATACCTACGACCTGTTAATTCATCATCAGATGGTATTAGCATAATCGCCGGTACCGGTAATCCTCGCAGAATGCTATCAATTAGTCGCTGCTTCATAGGAGGATCCCAAACGTATTCTCGCTGACATGGCGGATAGTTGTCGTAAAGCTCGCGTCGGGCATAGACTGCATGAATCGGGGTGGACTCTTCGGTGTTTGTAAATTCGTAGATGTTCATAGAAGAGCTCCTGCGTGTTAGATTGAAATTTATTGATAACCCTTGCGTGTAGATACTTAAACTATAACATGAAAGCCAAACGATTTCCAGATGCCACATTAGCATGAAAGCCAAACGATTTCCAGATGCCACATTGCTGCCGTCCAACGGGTTGGCGTTCAGTTGCCGCGAGCGCGCTGCTCAGGGCTTTGTAAAAAACAGGCGATCTTGCGCGCGAAGCGGTCAACTGCAACGCCGTGTTGGGCCGCCCGGTTTGTTTTGATTGAGATTACAAATTGTACGACTGGCGATAGGTGCGTGGAGAGCGACTGCGCTCGCCTTGTTCCACAGGATGGTTTATTCGGCATTGTGGTTGACTCGTGGCGGCTGTTGTGCGAAGCTCTCGTACCATTCCTCGTTCGCATTCCATCGTGATCTGCCCACAATATAGCCGAAGGTATAGCATAGCATTGCGATAACAAGCAACACTGGCCAAAATCTGGCACGTATTGGGAGGGGAACAGGCAAGTGGGTGCCGCCCACGAGCAGTACCACGAGCCCAGTCTCCATGAGAAAGAACCAACCGCCGAGAATGAAAAACATGTATGTGCCGATTTTGAGCAAACCGTGGTGGAGCACATAATGACGTTTACCGACAATACGGAGACGCGCCCATTGTTCGAGGCGCGCCGGTGTGGGTAGCTTTGAGTTGAACATCTGCGATAGTCTCCTGGTAGAAAGCAGGACTTGAATGTTTATATGATGATACCACAGGTAGTGCTTTTGGTATGAGCAGTGGTGAGGGCGGCCCAACGGGTTGCGCT
>LJCR01000405.1 GCA_001399705.1 Kouleothrix aurantiaca | reverse complement strand
GCAAACGCCAGGCGCTGGCCGAGCGCCCACGCCAGCCCGCCAATGTTCGGGGGCGCGTTCGGGAAGCTCAGCTGGCTGCTGTTGAGATCATAGATCGCCAGCCGCCAGGGCTCGCTGCCTTTCCTTGTCGCCAGCGCCAGCCGCGTGCCGTCGGGCGACCACGCCGGGTAGCGCGCCGTCAGGCCGCCCAGATCGAGCAAGCTGAACAGCGGGTTCTGGGCAGTCCCGACATAAATATTGGTATCGTGCGTCACGCTCAGCTGCGCGCCGTCGGGCGAGAACTGGAAGTCGTTCACGCCATTGCCATACGATTCGCTGAAGAGTTGCGCATCGCCGCCGCTGGCCGGGATGGCCCACCACTGCAGGCCATTGCCGCTCGCGCCCACTTCGGTGGTGTGGTTGCCGTAGAAAATGACGGTGTTGCCGTCGGGCAGGACATGCGCCTCCTGCACATACCAGCGGTCGCCAGCGGTGCTCACCAGCGTGGAGATCTGCGCGCTGGCGCCACTCGCGAGGTCGTAGGTCCACACATTGCAGCCCTTATCTTCTTCCTCAGGGCCGCAGCGCACATACACCAGGCGCTGGCCGTCGGGGAACCAGTCAGGCTGGCCGCTGATGGGCAACTCGCTGCGCTGGCGGCTGCGCAGGTCGAACATGGCGATTGCGCCGGCCAAACCAGTGTCGGTTGGGGCCGCGCCAACCGCACGCCAGCCGTCGGCGCTCCAGCGCGGCGGGGCGGCAAACGCGCCCATGTCGATGCTGACACCGCCAGAAATCGCCGCGTAGTGCGTGCCCGCACCCGCAACTATGATCTGCATCGGGTTGCCGGGAACCGGGCCAAGGTAGGTGAGCGGGCCGCCCAGACTCTGGGCTATGCCAGTATAGGCTTCCTCCATGCCGCTGCCGTCGGGCTGCACGCGCATAATTGTTTCGCCTCCCGGGGCGACGTAGTAGATGCCGCCGCCAGTGTCCGAGCCGGGCACATCCGTGGGCGTCGCAGGGCTGGGCGGCAGCACAATGCGGTCAATCGCCCAGCGGCCATCTTCCTGAATGAGCTCGAATGTGTACGGCAGCGGCTGGCCGAACGTAAGAGTGGCATGCACATTCACACGCTCGGGGCCGCCGTCGCTGCTCTGAATCTCGAAAGCCGAGAACAGGTTCTGCATACCCATCAGGTAGTTCAGCGGGTAGTCGGGGCGGATCTGGCCGCGCAGATTACCTGTCAGGAACAATGCCGGGTCGGCCGCGCCAGCAACGCCCACAAAGCTGCCAAGAAACGCGCGCACGGTATCTTCCGGGCTGGGCATCGGCAGTGGCGGCGGCGTTGGCGCGGGCGCTTCGGTAGGAACGGCCGTCGGCGCAGGTTCCGGGCTTGGCGCAGCCGTAGGGGCTGGAGATTCGCTTGGGGCGGGCGCGGCAGTTGGCGCGGCCGAGCCCGGCACAAGGCCGCAGCCCGCCAGCAGCAGCGCCGCCGCAAATACCAGGGTAAGAACGAAACGTGGCGTATTCATTGAAGGGCGAACCTTTCGGTTATTCAGTACAATCAGAAGCAACACTCTGTTTCATCAACGAATCGGCAGGAGCGATTCGTTGCACGCCACGCAAAAATCAGCCCAACGACTGAGATGCACTGGCGCTGCCCGAATGTTTGAGCAGGCATTAGAACGTCGCGCTTACGCTGATTTCTGAACACTGACGTGTGAATACTGGTATAGTAGCGCTGTTCGCTGTCACAGATATGGAGCAAGCCGCCATGATCGTGATCGAGCGCTTTCGGGACGAACACCTGCTCCAGCTCACCAGCCTGGTCAATCTGCATCTGGGCGCGCTTGCGCCCGGCTGGGCCGTGCCCGCGCCAGTGCTGGCCGCGCTGCTGGCGCGCAACCCCGGCGAATATGTGGTCGACCCGTGGGTACGCGAGCGCGCGACCCTGTGCGCGCTGGAAGACGGGCGGCTGGTCGCGGCGGCACACCTGCTGCGCTACGGCGAGGCTACCGAGGTTGCGCCCAGCTACCGCGCCGCCGCCGAGATCAACTGGCTGTACAGCCTGCCAACCAATTCCGAGGCTGCCGAGCGCCTGCTCGCGGTTGCCGAGCAGCAGATCGGCATCTGGCAGCCGGCGGCCGCCTGGTTTGAAGGCAGCGCGCTGCTGGGGCCGTTCACAGGCATTCCCGACGCATGGCCGCACGTTGCGGCGCTGCTTGCCGCACACAACGAACCAGTGCGCAGAGTTCGCTGAGACCCGCAGAGAACGCAGAATGCGCATTATTTCCCTGTGATATACAAACTGTATAGCTACAGCTTGTGATGTGCTGCACACAGCCACGCCTCAGCCTTCCGATGTATTGCACCCCTGCGCGTTTGGAAGTAGCTGATCACCAGAATGGGTGATCACACCCCCACCAAATTGGCTATCGGCGCTCATCTGTTCCCCCGATGGCGCGCAAGCGAATTCCTGCTATAGTCGCTGATAGGGTGCAGCTTTTGCCTGTACGCCACGCCCAATCCGAGCGCAACGTCAAGATTTCACCGCCCTGATGCGCTTCCCCGCACGCTGCTGTGCAATTTGAGCATGGCTGTGCTGCGCCCCATTGCATCCGAAGCGCCGGCGCGTTGCTGTTGCCCCACCAAGCGCCGCTTCATTAACAAGTGGTTTCTGCATGGCAATTCCAGTGCTTCGCGCACCGCGCCAGCGGTGCGGCTTGCGGCATGGCCGCAGCAGGTTCCAACATGGCTGGGGGTATTGTTGCTTGGGGGAGTGGCGTTGGTGCCGCGGGCGCTTGGCCTGAACGATTTCTACACCGTCGATGAAGCGTACCACTGGCCGGCACGCGCGCGCGCCTTCGCCGAAGCCATCCAGGCTCACGAATGGGCGCGCACCAACCAGACCGGCCACCCGGGTGTGACGACGATGTGGCTCGGCTCGCTGGGCTACTGGCTGGCCGGCTGGATGAAAATTGCGCCACCCGGCCGCACCGGCGACGGCACGCTGTTTCTTGCGCTGCTGCGCCTGCCGCTGGCGATTGCGAATAGTCTGGCGGTGCTGGGCGGCTATGCCCTGCTGCGCCGCCTGCTTGCTCCCGCAACCGCTATGCTGGCCGCGCTGCTGTGGGCCACTGCACCGTTTCTGGTGGCGCACAGCCGGGTTTTGCACCTTGATGCGCTGCTGACGACTTGTATGTCGCTTAGCCTGCTATGCCTGCTGGTGGCGACGGCGACGAGCAATGCTTCGGCGGAACATTTGCCGGCACGCAGCGCGCGCGCAACCTTTCTTTCCGCGCACCCGGCCGCATTTCTCGGCTCGGCAGTGTTTGCCGGCCTGGCGCTGCTGACCAAAGCGCCCGGGCTGTTAATGCTGCCATTCGCTGGCCTGTGGATGCTGTTTGCCGGCCCGCCCGCGCCGTTTTTTCCACGGCTGCGCCGCACGGTTGTGGCCTATGTGCTGTGGCTGGGCATTGCGCTGCTTGTGGTAGTGGTGGGCTGGCCAGCGCTGTGGGTCGCGCCGCGCGAGGCGATTGGCAGCGTGGTTGAAGAAATCGTGTCGAACGGCGGGCAGCCGCACGTGTACGGCAACTATTTCCTTGGCCAGCCGGTCGAAGCGCCGGGCTGGTCGTTTTACCCGCTGGTAGTGGCCTTGCGCATGACGCCACTGGCGCTGATCGGCATCCTTCTCGCGCCGCTAGCGATCGTGTTTCGGCGCGGCGAACGGCGCACGCTGCTTGGTCTGCTGCTGTTCACGCTGTTCTTTGTGCTGGTGATGGGCAGCGAGCCGAAAGAGTTTGATCGATATATTTTGCCAGTCTGGCCGGCGCTGCTGACACTGGCGGCGGCCGGGCTGGCCACGCCCTTCCAGCTGCTGGCCCGCCGCTTCGGCACGGCGCTGAGACTTCGCAGATTTACGGCGGCTGCGCTGGCGGCCGGGCTGTGCGGCGCGCTGCTGGCCGAGGTGCTGAGCTACCATCC
>LJCR01000404.1 GCA_001399705.1 Kouleothrix aurantiaca | reverse complement strand
GTATAGCGCCGCATCACAAGGTCGCGCCCGGCCTCACCGATACGCTTGCGCTCGGCAGAGTCGCGCAGCAATTTGACCACTGCCGCCGCGAACTCGGCCGGCTGGTCGGCCACCACCAGTTCACGCCAGTTGGTCACTTCCAGCGCCTCCATACCCAGAGTGGTTGCAATCACCGGGCGGGCCATGGCCATTGCTTCAAGCACTTTATTCTTAATGCCGCTGCCGCTGGTCATCGGGCAGATCATGACGCACGACTGCGCCAGCCACGGGCGAATATCTTCAACAAAGCCCGTCACCGTGACAAATGGGTCGTTCGCCAGCGCGGCGATCTCGGGCGCCGGGTCGCGCCCAGCGATAATCAGCCGGACATGCGGCATTTCCTGGCGCACCAGCGGCAAAATATTATTGTAATAATTCATCACGGCGGTGACGTTTGGCGGGAATGACATCGCGCCGGTGAAAACCACCGTATCAGGGTTCTCGGGCATGTCGAGCGGGTGAAAGAAGTCGGCATCGACGCCATTGGGTGTGACGTACACCGGCACATTTGGCACCAACTCGCGAATGACGTTGGCGTCGGCGTCGGCGACAGTGGTGCAGGCGTGGAATTTGCGCACTGCGCGCTGCTCCAGCATTCGGGCGGTGGCTGCGCGCACCTTGGTTTTTGGCGCACTGGCTCGCACGCGCCGGGCGGCTTGCAGAGTCTCAGAGTCGATCAACTCCAGCAGCTTGGCCGGGTGGTCGATGCTGCCGCTGAATGCTGCCATTGGCAACTGCCGCGTGTGGATCACATCGTAAGGGCGCTCGCGCAAAACTTGCCCAAGCTTGATCGCAAATGCGCGCGCAGCTTCCGGCTCGGCCGAGCCAGCCTGCTTCACCCCCAGGCGGCTTAGCGCCGGCTCCATCATGCGCATCAGCGCCGACACCGGCCGCGCGCGCGGTACCAGATGAACAACATCAAACATATCTGCTAGTTCGGCCTGGTAGCGTGCAATATCGTCGGCAGGAGCCGGGCAGATTAATGTCAGGTGGTGGTGGCGGAGCCGCCGAAACACATGCTGGCCAATCAGGGCGTTGCCCTGGAGCAAATTACAAGGCGGCGATCGATCTATAACTAAAACATTCATACAATTCCCCGCTTCAACACAGTAAATATATTTTTCTCTAGCCAAAAACTATCATTCTGCAAACGCTGATAGCGCGCCAAATTTGCGGCGGCAAAACGCAGCCAATACAGTACAACGGCTGCTCGCCAAAATTCTGTGTCGCCTGGCAAGCCATATTGCTCCAGGCTCTCGTCAATCAGCAAGCGCTCCTGGCCGTCGAACGCCGCCGGCAGCATATACTCAACCAGTGCTTCCCCAAGCTCAACGCGCTGCTGCATTTTATGCACATAGGCCAACATATGAAGAATATCGAGCAGCGGAAGCTGGTTAGGCACAGCGCGATCCCAGTCGATCACGCCGCTGACGCCGCCACCCGAGTGCACCATGATGTTGCCCGGCCAGTAGTCGCCGTGTGTCCATCCAAACGGCAGATCGAGGCCAATAAACTTTCGTCGCAAAAAAGCCTCAAGCGATTGCAATGCATCGCGCATAGTATCGGCAGCGGGCCAGCCGGCGCTATGCTGATACAAAACCGCAAAATCATCACCCGCCAGGCGCGCAAAACCTTCGGAGCCAACAACACGGCGCTGTGCGCTGCCAGTATGCAAGCGGCGGATGGCACGCACTGCGTCGGCCTTGAACGAGTCGGGTTCGGCCTTCCGCCGCACCAGGTCGTTCGCAGCCACCCCACCCAGGGCGGTTTCAAGGTAGTAGTTCTGCCCCTCGAATTCACCCCACGCCAAGGCACGCGGCACCAGGCTTACAAAGTTTTGCAGCATTGGCATGCTGTGCAGGGTTGTCACTACTTGGCGATGCCGGTCAGTGCTGCTGATGGCGTCGGGGGAAAGTGGTAGCTTCAGCACTTGGTTTGGGGCGGCATGCTGGCCGTCGCTCACCATCATCACGACCACATCGCTACGAGTGAGCAGCGAGGAGGTAACGCGCGGCGCGCCACTGGCCCATTCGCCCTGCCCTGTACGCTGGAGCTCGCCAAGCAGCCGCCCGGCCAGTGTATCTGCACGCTCAAGCGTGCGGCGCTCGAGCAGGCGCGACCAAGGCCGTTGCACACGCTTGAGCAGGTGCTGAAACTGGACATTTCGCAAGGCCCGCAGTGTCATTACCGATCTCCCAGGGCAGCGCGCCGTTTCGGCCGCGGCGATTTGTCACCACGCAAGTTTTTCGCATACCACTGCCAGATTAGTGAGGTAACTTTGCGACGCACCTGGTCGGCGCTGTTGGTCGCATCAATCACCACCATCTGGGGAAGGTGTTGCTGAAGACCAAGGTAGTGCTGGCGCTGCTCTTCAAGAATGGCTGGACTATGCTCGCCCTTGCGCGCGTACAGCACCGCACCCGGCGCATCGAGAAACACCACCAGGTCGGGTTCGGGCGCAATCGCCACCAGCGCCCAGCGGCGCAGCCGCGACTTAAGGGACATTTTGCGGGCACCGCCCGGCGCGTCGTAAACATAGCGGTCGAACAGCACCAGCCGCCCGCGCAGCATGTGATAGTAGCTGGCCCCATATCGATACCACTGCTCAGCCACGTTGTTGGGGAAGCGCAGCCCACGTGTCAGCAGGCGCAATGGTTTCGAGCCACTCCGCGACTTCTTCTGGATCCACCGGGTTGTCGGCAATCCCACAGTGCTGGCCTCAATGTTTGTGCCCATATAGATGTAGCGGCTAGGCAAGAAAAAGCGCCGGGCCAGCTCGGTGGCCAGCGTCGTTTTGCCGCCACCGTCGGGCGCCAGCAGCGCAACCGTGAGCGAGCGCGGCTGCAGCGCGCCAGCCACGCGGTCGGGCTTGCGCAGCACCATGCTGCCGACACGCCGTCGCACCGCCGCAAGGCGCTGGCCGCGCTTCAAACGCCGCGCAATCCCTGCGGCCTCTGCCAGCAGCGCCGACCACGATTCGTTATCGATCAGCGACGCGAGCCGCGCCCAGGTCATATCAGCCGCCCAAACACTGCGCAGCAATCGGTTCATCAGGGCTTCATCGCGAACCTCGTGACGCAGCGCTTGCACACGCGCCAACCGATGCGGCGCGAACGCACCTTTATCGAGCAGACAGTGTAGCAGCAGGGTTATTAATTCATCCTCGGGCGCAGGCACATATGTTTCGCCGCGCGGCTGCCGGCGCGCCAGGCAGCCAGCGGCAAGGTCGGTTGCCAGCGTCGGGATGGGCTTGCCATACACAACTTCGGTAACAATATCAAGCTTTAGCCAGCGAT
This sequence comes from Kouleothrix aurantiaca, assembly GCA_001399705.1. Lineage (GTDB taxonomy): Bacteria > Chloroflexota > Chloroflexia > Chloroflexales > Roseiflexaceae > Kouleothrix > Kouleothrix aurantiaca. Next base: position 634 of record LJCR01000404.1, on the reverse strand, counting down.
CCGTCGCTTCATCATAGGCCACATAGAACTGGTGTGGCGCATGCCCCCAGCTGGGCAAGCGAACAAACTGAAGCTGCGAGAGAATTACGCGGAGTTCAGGCATCTGCTCGGCGGCGACCAACAAATCAACATCGCCCCGATCGTCAAGCGTTTCCAGCTCTTCGTACCCGCGAATTACACAATAGCGAATTTGTGTCTGTTCTAGCTGTTTGAAAACATGAAGCAACAACGTGTGCATAAATCACGCCCACACTCTACTCAAATTAGTTCACATTACACTGGAAGAGCATCGAAGCTGCTCGGCATCTAAAAAGGCGTGGGCCAGCATTGTGAGGTAACGCTGGCCCACGTAACAGCCGAGGCGTGGAAATTATTTCTTCCGCGAGGCGTTCGGGTCGTTCGCTGTCCCGTTGAGGTGCGTCGCCACCGGTTCACCCGACGACACTGCATCGAGCACCACCGTCGCATTCGGAGCCGAAGCGCTGGTGTTATTCGACGTCGGTGCCGCCGGTTGAGATTTTCCCACCGCACCACCAGTCGACTGCGTCGAAGGCTTGCCTGCCTGCGCTGTGGAGCTGGGTGTACCGCTATTCAACGCACGCACCGGCGTCGAATAACACCAGCGCTTCGGCTC